>CAMVBT010000171.1 GCA_947165805.1 uncultured Clostridia bacterium | reverse complement strand
CCGGTTATCAGGCCGTCCGCTGCGGTTATGGTCTTGAAAGCCGAGCCGGGTCTGTAAAGCCCGTAGGTGCAGCGGTTGAGCATAGGACTGCCGGGCAGCGCTATCACCGAGGCATAGTCCTCGACAGACTGTTTCAGGTCGTAGGTCGGATATGTCGCCATGCCAAGCACGGCTCCCGTTTTCGCGTTCAGCACCACGACGGCTCCGGCTTCGCAGTTCTTGCCTCTGTCCGCCGAATTGCGCAGCCAGTTGATGTGGTTCGCGAGTATCGTCTGGAGCACCGCCTGCTCGTCGGAATCTATTGTCAGCTTCACGCTGCTGCCAGCTATGACCTCCTTCGTCACCGTGTCGGACACGGCTACCCCGTGGGAATCACGCACTATGGTGCGTTCGCCGTTCGTGCCGCGCAGGACGCTCTCCATAGCGTTCTCGGTGCCGTATTTTCCGATATAGTCGTTGTAGCTGTAGCCTTCATGCTTCAGGGAAGCGTATTCCTCTGCGGACACGGCACCTACCGAGCCGAGGACGTGCGGAGCGATATCCGTGACGATGTATTCCCTCGCGCTCTCTTCGATAGCGTCAACTCCCGGCAGCTTTATGCCGAGCTCCTTTATCCTTATAACCGCGTCCACAGAAACGTCGTCCGCAAGGGTAAAGCGGTTCTCGTAGGAGAAGTCCCGCTTCTCCATTTCATACCTCACTCCGCCGATGAGCCTTACTTCCTCCGGAGTGTGCGCCGAGGTGTCGATCTTATACTTTTTCGACAGCGCGGAAATGCAGTTATCGACTGTCGCGGCGGGATTGACGATGATGAACGCCTTGAAAGCCCGCAGCTTTTCGGGATCCTCCGTAGTGAACTCAAACGGCTCGGTGTAGGTTATCGGCACCGTGTCGTTCCACTTCTCGCCGCAGTCCCGGAGCTCCTTCACAGCGCGAAGCAGGATCTCGTTCTGCGAGGACGACGGCAGGAAGGCCTTCTGCACGATTATCCTGTAGACCGCCCTGTTCCCTGTCATAAGGCGGCCCCTGCTGTCGAATATCTGTCCGCGGGTGGCGGTGATCTCCTGCACCGCGGTGTAGTTCTTCTCGGTCAGTGCGAAGTATTCCCCGCCCTCAACTATCTGCATACTGATGAGCCTTACGATGCACAGGAAAAGCAGCAGGAAGATCAGTATTATAAGCGTTATGCGCCTGATCAGCAGTGAGATACCGTTCAAGCCTTGTCCTCCCGTTCTTCGTTGTTTTTGTCCGCGTCATAGTACACGATGCCGCTGTCTGTCCTGCCGAGCCTGCTCTCGAGCGATGAAACGAGCAGATAAACCGCCGGCGACATCACAGCCGTTGCCGCGGCAGTCGGTATCACCGAGGCCGTAAGTATCACATCGCCCCGCGGCACGTTCCAGATCAGCACGTTGAAAAGATAATCCATAAAGAACTCCAGCAGTATCGCCGCAGTCGTTATTATCATGAAATTCACGATATTTACCCGTATCAGATTGCGCACAAGCAGCGCGGCAAGAACGCAAACCGTCATCAGCCATACCGCGCTGAACCCGAACACGAACCCGTAAGCTATGTCGATCATATAGCCGCAGAGCAGCGCGAACAGGCACGCCGAAAGCTCGTCCCTGTACATTGCCGCGGCAGTCGCCAGCGGTATTATGAACACCGGCTGCCACGCTCCGAATATCCCGGCACGCATGATAACGTAGAAAAACAGTACCAGCGCGATATATATGAGCTGCCGCGCGAGCCGCCTTCCCCGTTCCCCGCGCGAAAGCTCGCCGCGCTCCTTCATACTGTACTTCATATTACTGCTCCTGCCCGTCGAAGCCCGTCACCACAAACACGCCCGTAACCTTGAAAACATCTGACGCCGGTTCTATGACAGCGTGTTTTGTGAGGCCGTTCTTGTCGTCGTAAACGCTTTTTACCCGTCCTATCATTATGTTCCCCGGAAACAGCGAGCTGCCCGAGGTCAGCACTGTCTCGCCCTCTTTCAGTCCGCCGCTCTTCGAGGCGTAGCTGACGAGGCAGTAACCTGCCGCGGCATATTCGGCATCGTTCTCCGTGACACCGACGGACTTGCTCTCCGCGGTTATCACTCCGACCTTTACGTCCGGCGAAAGAATGGTATTCACCACCGAGTAATGCTCGGATATCTCGCCTATTATGCCGACCAGCCCCACAGACGTGAATACCGGGTCATAGAGCTCTATGCCGTCTGCTCTGCCCCGGTCTATTGTGAAGCCGCCGGTTATGTCGCCCGCGTTCCTCGCTATGACCGTGCAGGGCGGCGACCATGTGTAGTCGGTATGCTCCTCCGCAATGCCGAGTATGCTGCGGTACTGCTCGTTGTCGGCATCGGTCTTTTCCTTGTCTATCAGCTCGCCGTACATCTCGGTGAGCATCTGTTTGAGCTTTTCGTTCTCCTCGCGGTATTTCGCCGCGTTGACGAGTGTGTCTATCGTGTCGGAAGTCCAGTCGCTGACCGCCTTTCCCGCTGTCACGAACGGCTGGGATATCGTTTCGAGCACGCTGCGCGGGAATATGATATTGTCCCCCGCGACGGCGGCATATATCATTATCCCGAAAACAAGGGCGAAGATGCATATTATAATCTTGAATTTTACGCTCTGAAAAAATTCCTTCATAATACCCACCCGGTTTTTTTTAATGCAGAATGCAGAATTGTTGTTGCGGCTGCGCCGCTTATCTGAATTGTGACAAACGGAGAAGAATTCTTCATATCACGTCACGCTCAAAATATATAGCTAAGCGATATCAATTAATTTTGCATTCTGCATTCTGCATTTTGCATTTTATAAAAATGTGCTTTGAAGAACGACTCCAAAGCACATCGATAATATGATCAGTATTTAGAATCGTCGTCGCTGAGCACGTCGATCAGCTTGTCGATATTCTCGAGCACCTTGCCGGTGCCGTCGGCAACACAGTCCAGCGGCCTTTCCGCGACCTTCACGGGCATACCGGTCTCCTTGTTTATCAGCTTGTCGAGCCCTTTCAGAAGCGCGCCTCCGCCCGCGAGCATTATGCCCTGATCTATTATGTCCGCCGAGAGCTCCGGAGGCGTCTTTTCAAGCGTGACTTTGATAGCCTCAACAACGTGGCTGAGGGGCTCCGCAAGTGCCTCGCGTATCTCCTCGCTTGAGATCGTGATGTTCTCCGGCAGGCCGTTGAGCAGATTGCGGCCCTTTATGTCCATTACGGGCTCCTTGTCCGCGTAAGGGTATGCCGAGCCTATCTGTATCTTGATGTTCTCCGCGGTGCGCTCGCCTATGAGCAGATTGTATTTCTTCTTGATATAGTTGATTATAGCGTTGTCGAACTCGTCACCCGCGACTCTCACGGAACGCGAGGTCACGATGCCGCCGAGAGAAATGACCGCCACCTCACTGGTGCCGCCGCCGATATCTACTATCATGCTGCCCGTGGGCTCCGCTACAGGCAGGCCTGCTCCTATCGCCGCAGCCATGGGCTCCTCGATTATCGAGACACGCTTCGCGCCCGCACTCTGGGTCGCTTCCTTGACCGCGCGGCGCTCTACCGCCGTAACGCCCGAGGGTATGCAGATTATAACTCTCGTCTTTATGAATTTTCTGCCCTTTACGGCCTTGGAGATGAACTCCTGGAGCATACTCGTCGTCATGTCGAAATCCGCTATAACGCCGTCTTTAAGGGGTCTCACAGCTATTATCGAGCCGGGGGTCCTGCCTATCACGTCCTTCGCTTCCTGTCCGACATATCTGACGCGCTCATATTTCACGTCCACCGCGACAACGCTCGGTTCGCGGATTATTATGCCTTTGCCTCTCATATATACAAGCGTATTCGCTGTGCCCAGATCAATACCTATATCCTTGGTAAACATAACTCCTCCGAAAAATATCTGTTGATACATAGTATTATATCACGATTTACAGCCGGTTACAACTTGCAAAAGCAGAAAATTTTACGGAATATTATGGGATCGTTTTAGGCACTTTTACAGACAAGGCACAGACCGCCGCCGAAACGATGTAAAAGCGCGGCCGGTCACTTTCCGGTAGAGCCGAAGCCTCCCCCGCCGCGCGCCGTATCGCCGAGCTGTTCATTCTCGGTATAATCAGGAACAATGACGGGCAGTATCACCATCTGCGCTATCCTGTCGCCGTCCCGGACAGTGTAGGGCTCGTCCGAGTGGTTGATGAGAGGCACTTTTATCTCACCGCGGTAATCGCTGTCGATAACGCCCACGCAGTTCGCGAGAGACACGCCGAATTTGCTCGAGACCGAGCTGCGCGGGAAAACGAACGCCCCGCACCCGCTGTCCGGCAGCTCTATCGCGATACCCGTAGGTATGAGCCTCCGCTCGCCCGGGGCTATGGTGATATCCTCGCCGATGCAGGCGAAAAGATCGGCTCCGGCGCTGCCCTCGGTGGCGCGGAACGGCAGCCTCGCGTTTTCGTTCAGTTTTTTCGTTTTTATGTTCATTACTGCACTCCTCTGTAATAAAGCCCCCGTGTAAAGCGCTCGCATTCCGGGCGCTCTCCGTTCTTGTACGCTTTGATGACGCTCCGGATATCCGTTTCGTATGTGAAACGCAGCATGGCAAAGTCCGCCGCGAAGTCGCCGAGCTTATCGCTCAGCACGAGCGTGTCGCTGTTCAGTATCTCCACCGAGTTTTCCGAGCACAGAACTTTCAGCCGGTTCCCTTTTCTGTCGGTTATCTGCCTGCCGCATTTTTTGTCTGCGCCGCCGCAGGGCTTTCCGTCCCTCACGGGACAGCGTCTGTTCAGCATGAGCGGCATTGCGCCGTATGCCATAAATCCGGTCTTTATCGGCTTTTCGAGCCTGTTTATCCGCTGTACCGTCAGCTCGGTCGATACGATGATATCCGACAGCCCGCAGTCCGCGTAGAAACGCATGGTCTCGCTGTTCGTGCAGTTTAGCCTGCTGCCGCCGCATATCTCAAAGCCCGTTCTCCCGAGCAGCTCTATGTGTCCGGTTGTGTGCGCGAGGGCGCGCCTGAAACCGCGCTCCCGCAGCCGCAGGAGCGCTCTCTCCGTCTTTTCCTCGATACCGCCGAGAAACTCCGGAGTCAGTGCTATCAGCCTGTCCGCGTACACGGCGTATTTTTCGTCAAGCAGCTCCATCGGCGCGCAGACCGCCGAAATGCCGCCGTCATTCAGCGCTTCGTCAAGCTGCTCCGCGCTTCTGACCCAAGCTCTCAGCTCCATATCAGTCTTCTTCCCCGCCGCGCCGCTGTATCAACTCCTCGGCATTTTTCAGCGATATCTCGCTGCCGCCTCCGGAGATGAGCCGCGCGACTTCCTTCACCTTATCTTCATACGAGAGCGTCTGCACGGTGGTGTAGGTGCGCTTCTCGTCCGTATTCTTCTGTATCAGCAAATGGTTGTCCGAAAGCGCCGCTATCTGCGCGAGATGCGTCACGCAGAGCACCTGACGCTTTTCCGATATCTCGGACAGCTTCTTTCCGACCTTGCGTGCAGCCCTGCCGCTGATGCCCGTATCTATCTCGTCGAATATCATCGTCGGAGTATCGTCGCTCTCCGCGGAAACGCTCTTTATCGCCAGCATTATGCGCGAGAGCTCGCCGCCCGACGCGACCTTCGATATCGGTTTCAGTTCCTC
>CAMVBT010000170.1 GCA_947165805.1 uncultured Clostridia bacterium | reverse complement strand
CAGCGATCTCACTAAGCGGGTGCAATACTTCACCCGCACCGACGGGAGAAGTCACTGTAATCTCCGGCACCGCTGCCGTGAGTACCACGACCGCAAGGACTACCGAGGCACCCGAAATGACGGCGGAGGAACTGTTTCAGCCTATGACCGAGGGCGACCCGCTGCCGGGGACAGACTGCGTTCAGAGCAATATCGGCACGAATGTTTTCAATCAGATAATGGAGATCGACGAGGGTTATTACTACAATTCGATAATGTACGATCAGCTCTCGCTGCACTATCACGACAAAGCGACCGGCAAGACAATATATCTTTGTGCGAAGCCCGACTGCACGCACGACGGGAACGATTTCTGCCCCGCTACGACAAAGCGGTACGAAGCAATGTCCACGGTGCTTTACGGCGACAAGATATACATTTCCGCGGTGGATAAAGTCGAAAAGGAGAAGGAGAATTTCGTCTGGAAGCTCATAACTGCTGACTTTGACGGCACTTCGCTCTCGGAGGTGGCCGAGATCGTCAGAGCAAAGAATGATATGTCATTCACGCAGGTAGTCGGTGAAAAGAACGGTATGGTGATACACCGCGGGAAGGCTCTCGTTCCGTATGAGATGTGGGACGCGAGCACCGCCGGTACCGCGACGCATATCGCGACATACGGGTTTGCCGTGGTGGATATCGCGACCGGAAACATCGAATACCGCGAAGAGACCGAAAATATGTTCAGTGATTTCAAGGCGGACGGAAATGCGTTCTATTACCGCGCGTTCAGTAATGAGAGCAATGTTAAGACCGCCGGAAAAACAAACAGCTCATACTATGATATTTACAGGTATGATATAAAAGAGAGAAAAAGCCGGAGAATAGATATTTTCGGCGGGCTCAACTCTTTATGCGATATGCTCGGGTCTTATACGATAGCGTCGTCGTTCGCGGTCGCCGACGGGAAGATATATTACAGCTTTGTCGATAATTCCGGCAAGACGAACGGTTTTGCCGTATATGACATGACGACCGGTGAGACGAGCGAGCTGTCCGGGCTGAGAAATTCCGTTATCGAATGGAAGAATTCGGACGGTGATGTAATGCGGGGACCATTGCAGGGCTACGGCAGCGATATGACCTATGACGGGAAATATCTGTATATAAGCAAGGCGGGCGGCTTTTTACATTACTCGCATTACTACAGCCCGCAGGATCCGGTGATTTATGTGGCTGATACGGCGGGGAACTGCTACGGCTCGGTAACTTATCATTTCGGGGATTATAAAGGCGCGTGCGCGTTGAATTTCGTCAACGGCAGAGCGTATATACAGACCGAGGAAAAGATATTGTCATGCCCTGTGGACGATCTTCTCGGCGGCAGTGAGAACTGGCAGGAGGTGCTCGTTTTTGAAGATGTGGAGTATAAGATCTGATATGAAAAAGATATGTATTATACTGCTCGCGGCAGTTATTGCAGCGCTCACATTGAGCGGGTGCGGCAATGCGCCGGAACAAACGGCGGAAGTCACCGGCAGCTCCGTAACGACCGCGGAAAGCGCTGATACCGCTGCCGAAGAGCCGTTCACGCCGGTAGTCGAGGGAGAACCTCTGCCCGGTATCGACTGGGTGCAGAGCAATTTCGGTACAACGTCACTTGATCTGATAATGGAGATAGACGAAGGGTATTATTACAACTCTCTTGCTCCCGATACTCTTTCTTTGCACTTTCATGACAATGCTTCCGGCAAGACAATTTATCTGTGCGCGAAGCCCGAATGCACTCACGACGGTAATGATTTCTGCCCCGCTACAGCAAGACGTTATAAGCCGTGTTCTACCGTGCTGTACGGAGATAAGATATATATGTCCGTGCTTGATACAGGGGACAAAGATAATCTGTTCATAAAGCTGATAGCCGCGGATCGTGACGGCACCTCGCTGTCAGAGATCGCCGAGGTCGTCAGGATAAAGGGCAGCAATAAGAGCGTCACGATAAACACGGTCCCGGGCAATCATCAGGGTATTGTCATACATCGCGGAAAGGCGCTTGTGCCATATACATTATACGGAAAAGAATCCGGCAGTGACGGCACATATTTATCGGGCTTCGCGATAATCAATATCGCGACCGGAAATGTCGAATACAGAGAAGAAACGGAGGATAACATACTGTCCTTCTTCACCGCCGCCGGCAACGCATTTTATTACCGCGCCAGCGTTGATACCACACAGGTATCGTCCTACGATACAAGTTCATTTTATGATGTCCGGAGATATGACATAAAGGAAAAAAAGAGCCGCAAGCTGAATGTCTATGACAGCTATATAGCCTGTCTCGGTCGGGATGGCTCGGAGCCGAAGCAGTCGGTCTTTGCCGTTGCCGACGGGAAGATATATTTCAGTACCGGCGACACAAGCGGCACTACCTGCGGGGTATTCATCTATGATATGACAACAGGCAAGACGCGCGAATTCAACGAGCTTGATGAAATACAGTTCGAGCGTTACGATAAAGACGGCGAGCTTTACTATGAGACTTTCAGAACGAGGGGCGACGATATAACCTATGACGGGAAATATCTGTATATCTCCAAAAACGAGGGTCTCACCAGCAGGCATACCTCGCACGATCCGCAGTGCTATGTTATAGACACAAACGGTAAATATTACGGGAAGATCGAATATAAATTCGACGGCTATTACGGACTTTACGCTATGAATTTCCTAAACGGAAATGTATATATCCAGACCGACGAAAAAGTGGTTTACTGCGCCGTGGAAGAACTTCTCGGCGGAAATGAGGATTGGCGGGAGGCATATACCTTTGAAGACGTTGAATACAAGAGCCGTTAATGATATGAAAAGACTTTTAATACCGCTGATAGCCTGTCTGCTGCTTTCGTCCTGCGGGACACAGCACACGGACTATATCACCTCAAACACAGGTGAAGGAGCAACGCTTACTCCGATAATACCGAGCGGCAGCGGGTATTACTACAATGATAACAGCAATTGCAGACTGGCGCTGAAATACTATGATACCGCCTCCGATAAAAGCATCTATCTCTGCTCACGTCCGGAATGTACCCACGACGGCAATGAGTTCTGCAATGCCACAAGCAGAAAATATGTTTTTCTTGGCATGGCGGAATATGAGGGCGAGCTGTACATCGAAGCATGCGAATACAGAGAAAATGAATCAGTGTATAAGCTTCTGCGCGCCGAAAAGGACGGAACGGGTCTGTCGGAAATAAGTGCGTTTGCCAAACAGCAGACAGACGGCGATAATTCGTTTATATCTGTTGTCTCGCACTGCAACCCTGTTATCCACCGGGGAAAGGCGTATCTTACCTACAGGCTTGAACGCGACAGCAGCGTATCGACATGGGGAATAGCAGAGGTAGATATCTGTACGGGTGCAAGTAAGATCATTCTTGAGGAAAAGTCGGACGGATACATGGATCACGTCAGCGCTTGCGGCGACGACCTGTTTTTTATGCTTTTCAGCCGGGGTGATTATAATTTCGATTATATACTTTATCATTACGATATAAAAAGAGGTGAAATAAAGGAGCTTGTCTGCCCCCGGAATTATCCCCGCGAAGGCACCGCTCATGACGGAAGATACATCTATACGGCGTTTGAGAACAACAAATACGGCGTGTATTCTTACGACCCAAAGACGAACAGCACAGAGCTGCTCGATAACCCGATATCCGCTTTTTTCTCCGACTCTGAAGGCGGACTGAGACTTAAATATGACGGGAAATATTGGTACGCCTGTAAGAATATCAGACAGAATGTTGAAACATACCGCTTTGCAATATTCTCCGACAGCTTTGAAAGGCTTGCGGAGTTTGATGTTCCCGGTGAAAATACGGATATTTCTCCGGACATTCTTGACGGTATCCTGTATCTGCAATACTATTCGCGGGTGCTGAAATGTCCTGTTGATGACATACTGAAAGAAAATATCCACTGGGACGAGGCTTACCGTTTCGACAGAAAAATAGACAGGGAGCTTGAAGAAAATGCTGAAAATTAACGGTCTTACCAAGCGCTACGGTACGAACACCGCTCTCGACGGCTTCACATTCACCTTTGACACGGGAGTTTACGGACTGCTCGGAGCGAACGGCGCGGGAAAATCCACACTGCTGAATCTGATAACCGACAACATAAAGCGCACATCGGGAGAGGTCTTATATAACGGCACGGATATAATAAAGCTCGGCGCGGCGTACCGTTCGCGGGTAGGCTACACGCCGCAGTTACAGGGAATGTACGAGGACTTTTCGGCGCGGGAGTTCCTGCACTACATAGGGTCGCTGAAAGGAATGAAGCATAAGGAGTGCAGGCGGCAGACCGAGTTCTTTCTTGAAAAGGTCGGACTGCTCCACGCGGCGCACAATCGGCTCGGGAGCTTCTCCGGCGGAATGCGGCAGCGCGAGCTTCTGGCGGCGGCAATGCTCGGGGAGCCGGAGATAATGATACTTGACGAGCCGACGGTGGGGCTCGATCCGGAAGAGCGCATCAAGCTGCGCAATTACATTTCGGACATTTCCCGAGACCGCACCGTTCTGCTCGCGACGCACATAGTCGGTGATATTGAAACGATCGCGCGTGACGTGATACTGATGAAGCACGGGAAAATAGTGGTGTCGGGAGCGCCCTCCGCGCTGACGGAGGAGGTTTCCGCAAAGACCGGAAGACCTGCCGGTCTCGAAGATGTTTACCTGTATCATTCAAACCCGGAGGCGGTGAAAAATGGCTGAGATAAAACGGATCCTGCTCTCGCGGAAAATGCTGATACTGTTCGTGCTGGCAGTGGTGATGAACTGCGTTTTCTTCGCGCTCGAATGTTCCGACGAGCGCCAGATGACCCTGCAGGGCGAGGAGCTTGCCGCGTATCTTGAAAGCTATCCGGACTTTCTCGCGTCGGTCTCCGAGAACGCTGACGGCTTTTCCGCGATCTCGATATTGCAGAAAAAAGACAGCTTTTCCACTCGTAATATAAAGAGGACAGCCGAGGATTATTCGCGGCTTGATATCACTCCCGAATATGGCGAGAACCGCGGTATAGTCGCGTATTCAAACTATGTGACATCAGATCTTCTGCTTGCCGCAGTCGTGCTTTTCGCGGTGACAGGCTTTACGGACGAGCGCAGGAAAGGCATTGCAGGTATCGTGAAATGCACAAGGAACGGGCGGCTCCCGCTGGGTGTTCATCGCATCGGGATAATCGTTATCGCGGCGCTTACCGCGGGAGCGGTATTCGCGCTTTCAACGATAATTACGGGAACAGCACTGTTCGGGGATTTCGGACTTGTGCGCCCGATACAGTCAGTGCCGGAATTCAAGCTGTGTCCTTTCGGAATAACGATAGGCGGATATTTAGTGCTGTCGGCTCTGATGAAGGCTCTCGCGGCGGCAATGATCGGCGTGCTTGTATTTGTGTTTTCCTCGCTTTTTGACACGATACCCTCGGTCGTGATCTCGTCCGTGCTGCTTGCAGGACATTGGCTTCTGAACGCGCTGATAATACCGACGGATTCTCTGAATTTTCTGAAATTCGTGAACATATTCGCTCTGCTGAAAAACGATGTGTTTTTCAAGAATTACTGCAATCTGAATCTGTTCGGACAGCCGGTATATTTCACGCAGACGGCGGTGATATGCGTTACTGTG
>CAMVBT010000169.1 GCA_947165805.1 uncultured Clostridia bacterium | reverse complement strand
TCCGTTGTGTAACTGCCCCGCAGGTGCATTTACACAACATCTGAAAATCTGTTTTGCAGCTTTTCAGCCAATAACTGCCAAACGGCAGTTATTGAGGACACATTAATTATGAGAACTGTCTTTATCGACTTTTTCATTTTTCCGCCTCTCCCCTGTTTTCCGTTCTTCTTTTATCTGCTCAACCGCAGGATATGCGCATTCATTTTGAAGCCGTATTTTTCATACAGCGAGACCGCATCGTTCCCGTCAGCGACCTTCACATCGATATCATGAACTCCGAATTGCGAGAACCTGTCCAATGCACATTCGATCAACGCGGCTCCGTACCCCATTCCTCTGAATTCCTCAAGTACAACAAGGTATTCCAATACACCGACACTGTCATCAATATCTATCTTGCAGAAACCTGCTGCTTTTTCTTCGTTCTCGATAACAGCTATATAAGCCTTTCCGTCATTCAGTTCATGGACAAAACGCTCCAGTGTCTTCTCAACAGGAGTTTTTGGGTAACAGCCCCTGAAATTAACGGAGACCTTGTTATGGTGTTCCGCCAATGCGATCAGGCATTCTTTCAGTTTAAAGACCTCATCTGCTCCGATCTCTCTCATATTGTCCGCCTCCCTGCCCCGCAGCAGTTATTCTCTGCCGCTCCCGGCCTGACTTTCCGCCACTGCTTTTATTAATTCGTCTGAAATGTCCATACTATGCGAAGAGACCCTGCGGTCATTTCTTATCTTCTGTCCACCTGTTCATAAGGTGATATCTGTAAACAGGATCACCGCATGAAGAGCCGCCGCGTTCCAGATGCTTTTTCAGCGCATTTCTGATCGGTGTGATCGAATACAGATGATCCCTGTATATCTTATGTAGCTGCTTTATCAGAGCTTTCATCTGTTCCGGGGAAAGCATATAGCGTTCTCCGCCCCAGAAACGTTCGTAAAGCTCGTTCTGCATGGAGAGCTGTTCGTCGGTGAACGTTCCGTCGTCCGATGAAAAGGCTTTCAGGAACTCGTCGATGTATTCTTCCTTCAGCCCCGACCCGCTGAGATCCGCTTCACAAAGAACGAACCGTTTTTTCAGAGCCAGACAGAAGCCCATATTGGTCCCCAGATTGTCACCGATAACAAGGTCCGAGAGCTTTATCACAGTTTTCAGTCTCTCGATAAAGTGCCTGTCTCCCCTGAAACCGGCGGAGACCAGAACAGCGCCGCGCTCCCGGTAGATATCAAGGACGGGATCATCGACATCGTTCCAATAGGCACATACCATTATCGTATCGAACTGTCCGGAATATTTCGTATATATCGTATCGGCCAGCCTGTCAGAAACGCGTTTGTTCCCGCTCAGTTCAAATGTATGCCTCGGAAAGACCAGCAGAGTCTTACCGAGCTCTTCTTTTTTTCTGCGGAAACGTTCTTCGTCGTAATAATCGTCGGCATACAGGATATACGGGCCGAGAACGAATACGGGGATATCCGGGTCTCTTCCGGAGATCTCGGAAACGCGTTCCGGCCCCTGACAGGCATAGGTCAGGGCGTTCTGATCATAGAACCACGGCTCGGTGCCGAAGCGGACGCCGTGCTCAAGCCTGACGAACGCGGGGATATACGCTTTTTTCACTCCGGAGTATCCCAGCATGGAATCATAGTATCCGTAAAAATAAGCCTCTTCTCCGTAACGGCCGGAGGTGATCATCCTGCTGCTGTGCAGAAAGGGCGCGATCATACTGCGAAAGGTGTCAAAATCGGATATGGGATCAGCCGTAGAAAGCTGCTTTATCAGCCGAAGCTGCTGTTTATCCGGAGAGGCTTTCCGGCCTATACCGTGCAGTACGCTTTTCACCGGCAGAGGCATATACTCCCGGAACAGCTGTATCAAGCCGCTCACACACATTCCTTCTTTCCAAACAAACACATAAACAGATCCCCGGTCTGTATGCCGGGATATCCGGACGACCGGCAAAGAAGACCCGTTTTATTTTATCACACAGGACAAGCTCTTGTCAAGCGGTATTATGCAAAAGCACTTGACAACGTTTCTCCGAACATATATAATATGTATGATAACAGTACCCGTAACGAGCCTTTTTTATAAACACGGATACAATACTCTTTTCTCCGAAAACAAGAGAGGTAATATGCAATCGCGGACTCATAACACAAAGCGGAATATCATAGCTTCATATATCCTCATGATAATACAGATGAGCTTCTCGTTCGTTTCGCGCACGATCATCGTCGATGTATTAGGCACGGAGTATTTAGGCCTGTCAAGCCTCTTCACGTCGATACTTCAGATACTTAATATCGCGGAGTCCGGCTTTTCCTCCTCCGTGGTGTTCTTTATGTACAAGCCGCTGGCGGAAGGCAGCACCGAAAAAGTCTGCGCGCTCCTGAACTACCTGCGCAGAGTGTACAGAGCTGTCGGTGCCGTTATTTTGTGCGCCGGCCTTCTGGTGACACCGTTCATTACATATCTGGTGAACGGCGATGTCCCCGCAGATGTCAATATATATGTTCTGTTCCTGCTGTATCTTGCCAATACGAGCATCGGCTATTTTCTCTTTGCCTATAAGACCTCCCTGCTGATAGCCATACAGAGGCTCGACCTTACCAAGCTCGCGAACACTGTCGTCATCTTTATCCAGTATGCTTTACAGATCACAGCGCTCGTCGTATTCCGCAGCTATTATCTGTTCATAGCGGCAATGATCGTCGGGACAGCCGCCGTAAATCTGTTCACAGCATATATCTGCCGGAAAAAGTATCCGGAATACGAATGCAGGGGCACGGTCGAAAGCAGCATAAGATCGGACATCGCCAAGAAAGTCAGAGGGCTTCTTGTCTGCAATATCAGCGGCGTGACCTACAACACCCTCGACAGCATAATCATCTCGGCGTATATAGGACTTTCGGCGGTAGCGGTCTACAACAATTACTACCTTATTTTCACCACCATTTCGGCCTTTATCGGGGCGTTAAGGACCTCCATGCAGGCAAGTGTCGGCAACAGCGTCGCGTGCGAGACACTTGACAAGAACTACAATGACCTCCGGCTGTGGCAGTTCCTGTTCTCGATGATCGCCGAATTCTGCTCGGCATGCCTTATATGCCTGTATCAGCCTTTTATGACATTATGGATGGGTGAAGATATGCTCCTGCCGTTCATCGATGTCGTCCTGCTCGGGATATGGTTCATGGAGAGCACCGTCCAGCACGCGTTTTATCTGTATCTGAGCACAGCCGGTCTCTGGAACGAAATGAAATGGACATATATTTTCAGTACAGTCTTCAATCTCATAATGAACATACTGCTCGGCAAGCTGCTCGGCATCACGGGCATCATTCTGGCGAGTCTGGCAGCCGGTACGATATCCGGTCTGTTCTGGCAGTGTACCATTATTCTGAAAAAATACTTCTCCGTATCGTCAAAGAGCTATCTGCTGAAACAGTTCCTCTACTTCGCAGTTTCCGGGGTCATCATCACCGCGGCTTACCTGATATGCAGCCTGATACAGACAGGCGGTATCGCCGGACTGCTGATAAAAGCCCTGATATGCGTTTCGGTCACGGCGGGAGCTCTTATCCTCATATATCACAGAAGCCCGTACTACATCAGAGCAAAGCAGCTTTTCCTGAAAGCAGTCCGCAAAGACTGACGCCACGCAGCGAACATCGTATCCAAAGGAGCATAAAATGACAGAGCTGGTCACCAAAACAAACAACAATACTCCGACTGCGGGAAAACCGAAGGTCTGTCTCACGTGCCACCCCGGCGATGCCACGGAGGAGTTCATCGACGATATCTGCCGGTTCCTTTTCAGGCACTGCGATGTCACGGTGTATTACAGAAAGGATATGTCGGAGGACCTCGCGGAAGAGGAAAGACGATATCTCTGCGACAGTATGAACATCTTCATCGTGCCGGTGACAGGCCGCTTTCTGCGGGAGCCGAGCATCGCCCGTGACAGGGATATAAAGTACCTGCTGAACAGGCACGAAGACGGACGGGAGAATAAGACCCATATCCTGCCGCTGATGATGGAGAGGGGGCTTACAGAGGAATACTCCGCAGTTTTCGGGAGCATGCAGTTCACAAGACCTCCCGAAAACTACGCCGAAAAAGGCGTGGTCTCCGAGATGCTGACAAACAAGCTGAACATCATGCTCGGCACCGGACACCTCATAAGCGATATCAGGGAAATGTCAGAGCGCTACATCTTCCTCAGCTACCGCAAAAAGAACAGAGATCAGGCAATAAAGCTGATGAGGAAGATACAGGAGGATCGCAAGTACCACGGCATCGGGATATGGTTCGACGACTACCTGATCCCCGGGGAAAACTACAACGATGACATAAACGAAGCGCTGACAGCTCCGGAATGCGGACTGGTGCTGCTGGTCGTCACTCCCGATGTCCTCGGGCATAACTATGTGCGTGACAAGGAATACCCGGCGGCTCTCGCAAGCGGAAAGAAGATACTTCCGGTCATCGTGACACCCACGGATACCGAAGCGCTGAAAAGCGAATACAGCGGACTTGCGGAGGCAACGGATATCGACAGCCCCGGGTTCTGCAAGGCGCTCGACGATGCGGCGGCGGATATAATAGACATCACGCGCGGTTATGACGCGGAGCATGACTACCTCATCGGGCGCTCGTATCTTTCGGGACTGTTCGTGCTGAAGGACCCGGAGATCGGCATAGAGCATATCACGGAAGCCGCGTATTCCGGCTGCTTTGAAGCCGCGAAATGGCTTTTCAACCGCTGCTACTCTGCCGGAATATTCGACGGCGCGCTGTTCTGGGCGGAAAAGGCTTACGGGATATGCACGGACGGCAGGAGCCCCGCAGCGAAGGACAAATACATCGTTTCTCTCGGCGATCTCTGCACGGCATACATCAGCGCGCAGAAATACGATAAAGCTCTCGCGGCAGCAGAGGAATACTATCGGCTGGCATCGGAGACGGACGATGACGATATACTGACGGCGAGAGCATCGCACTTATACGCGCTGGCTCTTTTGTCCGGAAAGGAGCTTGAGGAAAAGGACGCAAAGTAGTATGAAAGCGTCGAAAAAGCCCGCGTGCTTGCCCGGAGAAGCTATGAAGCGTTCTGCGCCGCCCCTACGTTCGGTCCCAATCATCATGAGACGCTCACAGCAAAGCATATTCTCGCGCAGGCAACAGCTATGACCGGCAGAACGGAAGAAGCGATCGTCATATACAACGAATTGCTCGACAGCCTCGCCCCGACGGAAGAGACCGGAACTATACTGCGGGTAAAGCATAATCTCGGCGGGGCATATTCGGATATCTGCGACTATGCCAGAGCAACGGAACTGCTGACCGAATGTTATCACGAGGAAAAAAAGCTGTACGGGGAATTTCATCCCTCAACCATATTTTCTCTGAACTTATTGGGTGACTTTGAATACTGTATGACAGGCTCCACCGCCGTAAAGGAACAGAGCTATGAGGCCTGCCTGAAAGGGCTTGCGAAAGGTCATACTGCGACACATTTTATCCTTACCGGACTCGCGGACATACTGCTGAACTCCGATAAGTATTCAGAAAAGCACATAGACTATATCCTCGATTACTACGAATTATGCAGGGAGGCACGGCCGGAAGACCGCCGGGAAACGCTCCGCGTGCTGAAATGGCTGTCCGCGGCGTATGAAAAGACGGGGCTTTATTACCTTTCGCATCTTATCGACACCGAGG
>CAMVBT010000168.1 GCA_947165805.1 uncultured Clostridia bacterium | reverse complement strand
GGTGAAATACGCGCATTACGGCGGAGCGAAGGTTTATCTCACCTGCAACACCGTACCGACAAACGACGAGGCCGCCGAATACCCGCGCTTCATCGCAGAAGCGCAGAAAACCGGAATCGACGCGGCGATAATTGCCGATCTCGGCGTAATGGCGATGACGAAGAAGTACGCGCCCGGGCTCGAGATACATATGTCCACACAGGTAGGCATAATGAACGGCGAGACCGCGAAGGAGCTTTACCGGCTCGGTGCGAAGCGCGTTGTGCTCGCCCGAGAGGTCGGTCTTTCGGATATAGCCCGGATAAGAAAGGATATCCCTGCCGATATGGATATAGAAGTGTTCGTACACGGCGCCATGTGTGTTTCGTTCTCCGGGAGATGCCTGCTGTCAAAGTATCTCGCCGGCAGGGACGCAAACCGCGGAGCCTGTGCACAGCCCTGCCGATGGAAGTATTTCCTTACCGAGGAAACGCGCCCCGGCGAAATGTACGAGATCACCGAGGACAATCGCGGCACCTATATCCTCAACGCGAAGGATCTATGCATGATAGACCATATACCCGACCTGCTCGAAGCGGGAGTAACGAGCCTGAAGATCGAAGGCCGTGCAAAGTCCGCATACTATTCGGCAGTCGTTACGAACGCCTACCGGAAAGCGGTGGACTGTGCGCTCAAAGGCGAAAAGCTGCCCGAAGCGATAAGCGAGGAAGTCTATAAGGTCAGCCACAGACCCTACTGCACCGGCTTCTTCTATGAACATTCCGACGCAGAGCAGTATTACCCGAGCAGCGGGTATTTCCGTGATTATGAGTTTGTTGGAACTGTAGACTTCTGGGAAAACGGCATACTGCATATCACACAGAGGAATTACTTCAAAACCGGCAGCGAGCTCGAGATACTGCCGCCTAAGGGCGAGCCCGCAGTATTCACGCCAACCGAAATGTTCAACGCGAACGGCGAGAGCGTCACAGCCGCGAACCATGCCATGGAAAAGCTAACTATCCCCTGCCCCGAAGATTTTCCGGCAAAATCGCTGATCCGTATGAAAAAGAACAAATAATGAAACAATGCCCCCGCATAAAGACCGGGGGCATTTTATAGGGAAAACGAATGGAACTTACCAACATTAATACTGTCAGAGACCTGCTGAGCAGGAACGGCTTCTCGTTCTCGAAATCGCTGGGTCAGAATTTTTTGATAAACCCGTCGGTCTGCCCGAAGATCGCCGAAATGGGCGGCTGCCGCAAGGGTGCTGCCGCTGTCGAGATAGGCACGGGCATCGGAGTGCTGACAAAGGAGCTGGCTCTGCGCTGTGACAAAGTGGTCGCTGTCGAGATCGACGAACGCCTGAGACCCATACTTGACGAAACTCTCGCGGACTTTGACAACATTGAGATCGTGTTCGCGGACGTGCTGAAAACAGACCTGAACGCACTGATACGCGAAAAGCTCGGCGGGTATGACGAGATATATGTCTGCGCGAACCTGCCGTATTACATCACCTCGCCGGTCATAATGAAGCTGCTCGAGGAGCGGCTGCCGATCAGCGCTGTCACGGTAATGGTCCAGAAAGAAGCCGCAGACAGGCTCTGCGCACAGGTCGGCACCCGTGAGTGCGGCGCGGTCACGGTGGCTGTCAATTATTACAGCTCACCGAAGATGCTGTTCAGAGTGAACCGCGGCAGCTTTATGCCGAGTCCGAATGTTGACAGCGCCGTGATACGGTTGGATATAGGCGGAAAGACGAATTACGCCGTTTCCGACGAAAAACTCTTCTTCCGTATCGTGCGGGCGTCATTCTCGCAGCGCAGGAAGCAGATGCTCAACCCGCTCTGCGCGGCTCTCGGCATCGATAAGGCCGAATTGTCGGAAATACTCGTACAATGCGGCATCAAGCCGACAGCGCGCCCCGAGGAGCTGAAAATGACCGATTTTGTCGCACTCTGCGAACGAATCTCCGCGAAATAAGAATACATACCCTTTTTCCGACAACATTTTCGTGAAATTTGTGATATCATCTATCCAAAAACCACGAAAGGATGTTAAAAATGGAACGAAGCATTACTGCCGAGGAATCTGCCGGAAAAAGGGATATTTTATTGCTGAAAGGAACGGCTTATCTCGCCGCGGGGCTCGTACTCGCGCTGACAAGGCTTTTCGGGAGTCCGGCGCCTTTTGCGGCTGCGGGACTTTTCGCGGCGAACGGCATGGAGAGCATTTTCATGTTCGTGGGAGCGGCTATCGGATATACGATCAACGGCGGGCTTGACGTTTGTGTGCCTTACATAGCATCAATGGGCGTGATCCTGCTGATGCGCTTCATAGTCGATCTGTTTCTGCCTCAGTCAAAACCCGCCTTTGTCCGTATCTTATGCTCCGCGGCCGCCGGAGCAGCCATATTCGCGGCAGATATCTTCATCGCGGACGACGTTTACGGCATATTCATCGCTGCTGTTTTCGCCGTACTCGCCGCGGGTACGGCTTTCTGCGCGGATAAGGTGAGGACTTCGTCGGCGCACGGATTATTCCTGACAGAAAATAACGGCACGACCGCGGCTGTCGGAGTGCTGTTCGTTATGCTGACTGCGGCGCTTACCAGCTTACAGCTCGGCGTGATAAACATCGGGGTCGCGGTATCAGCGCTTTCGGTGCTATACGCTTCGGACGCGAGAGCAGACGGCTCGGCTGCTGTATGCGCGGTTCTGTCCTCGGCGGGAGTTGCCGCCGGGAACGGCGATTTCGCCGCTTCGTGCATAATGATATCCGTTGCGGCTCCTGTTATCATACTCATAGGCAAACACGGCAGGATCACCAGAGCATGCGCGTTCATAGCGGTGACGGGACTCGGACTAATAATAACCGGAGCTACGGTCATAAGCAGCACCGCAGCGATATCGGCATCTGCGGCGGCTGTGCTGTACATGGCTCTGCCCGATAAGATATCGGAGCTTATACGCACAGCAGACGCGGCAGAGATAAAAAGCGCGCCGAGTCCTTACGCGGCATTCGGCAAAAAGCTCGGAAACATGGGCGCTGCCATAGACGAGATAAAAAAAGCGGTCATACATACCGCAAAAGCACTTGAGCAGGAAAACCTGCGCGATATCTCATGGGTCTACACCAAAGCCGCCGACAAGGTCTGCAAGAGCTGTCCCGCCAACATGACCTGCTGGGGGCAGATGTACGGAGATACCGCGGATATAATGAACAAGGCGGTGAACAAGCTCAGGAAGGGCTGCTTCCTGACCTCCGATATGCTTGAGGGACATATCGCGGCGCACTGCCCGAACAAGGGCAGGCTCGCGGAGGCACTCAACAGGCAGTACGCCGCGTACTGCGCGGCGGAAAGCTCCTCACGCAAGGTCGAGGAAATGCGCAGTGTTCTCACCTCTCAGCTCGGAGCGTCCGAAAATATGCTCAAAAAGCTCGGCGAGGAACTTGAGCATAACAATACCTACGATGAAAAAGCCGCAGCAGCCGCCGAGAAGCTGTTCACTGAGCTTGGACTGGTGCGTCCTTCCGTGCTGGCGCTGAGGATAAACGGCAAGCTCTGCATAGACGCCTACGGCACGGGAAATCTGTCCTACCCGCCCGAGGAGATAGCGGACAGGCTGTCATTTGAGCTGCGCTGTGAGCTTGATCTGCCGATGATATGCTTTACCGACGGGAAGTTTCATATCACGGTCTCGGAACGGGCGAGATACGATACCGAGATACGGGTATTCCGGAAGAACAAGTCCGGGAGCCGCCACAGCGGGGACTGTTCGGAATGCTTCAACGACGGTCAGGGCAACGTTTATATGATACTTTCCGACGGCATGGGCAGCGGAAGCAGAGCGAGGATCGACAGCGCCTTCTCATGCAGTATGCTCGAGCGACTGCTGAAAGCGGGCATTGACCTTGAATCCTCGCTTGAGATGCTTAACACTTCCCTGCTGGTCAAGTCGCCGGACGAGAGCTTCGCGACCATCGATATATGCAGGATAGACCTCAATACCGGTGACGTGCTGCTCTGCAAGGCGGGCGGAGCCTCGACCTATGTGCGGTGCGGGAACTCCTTCCGCGAGATACAGGAGGAAGGAATGCCGCTCGGAGTGGGGTTTGAAGCAAACTACCGCGGGAAGCTTTTCAGGCTCTCGGAGGGCGACGCCATCATAATGACCAGTGACGGCGCCGACCCTGACAAGGCGTGGCTCGAACAGCTTATGATGCGCGACAGACGCATTGACCTGTCATCTGTCATAGATACTGTCGGTGAAGCGCTCCGTCTTTCGGGAAACAAGGAGACCGAGGACGATGTGACGGTCATCGGGGTAAAGCTGATAAAATAAACTTTCAGTATAAAAATCTTTCCCGTTTCAGAAAACTTTTTGAATACCTATTGCAAAATCAAACGTTTTATGGTATAATATATCAATGATAATATGGAATATAGTGCGCTGATGAGCAGAAAATGCCTTTCCGTGGCAATAATGACAGTATTATCATGATATCTTGAAAGAAACGGGGTGAGCATCGGGTGAAGAACTGCGCTTGGTATCTGTGGCTGAACGGCAGAAAGATATATAACATACGCGAGCTCCGCGAAAACTTCGATACCGCAGTCCTTTCGGGGTATTTCCTCGGCGGAAGCCTTATGAAATGGCTTTCCGATCTCGGTGAGCACTCGATAATGAAGCGCCTGTCCTCCGTTGATATGAACGAAGACATCGGGACGCAGCTTGAATTTGCCTTCGGTGTCTCCCCCGATAAAAAAAGCGACTCCAGAGCGGAGATAAGACCCGAAAATCCCCCGCGCGAGCTTCCTGTAAAGGCTTCCGAGCTGGGCGTGAATGAAGCGGCAGTGTTCTGCAGCTCGTTCTACGGCGGTATCAGCTCATTCTCCCCGTTCGCCGAGAGCTCCTTCTCCGCGTACAGCGAGGCTGTTTCAAGCTTCGGTGCCGTAAGCTCGTTCTATGGGTCCGCTGAAAACTCATTCTACGGGTTTGCGGAAAACTCGTTCTATTCATTCGCCGGGACCGCTTCAAGCTTCGGGATCAACAGATCCTACGCCGCATTCGTATCCGGACAGGCCGTAAATATGATACAGTCCTCGGGAAGCAGCTTCAGAAAGCTCTTCGGAGCGTCCGGTTCCTTTGAATACTTTCTTTTTACAGGCGGCAGCTTCTCGCATCTTCTGACAGGTTCCTATAAGGGCTTTTATGCCGGCTCTTATATGCTGTCGCTGCTCGGCGGTTCGTTCGCGTTTTCTTCCGGCATGTACGGTTCTTTTGCCGGACTTTTCGCGGAGGGAAGCTTCTACATCACCGCCGGCGGCGTGACCGTCACCGCAGTAGAATACCGCAGAACTCTGATAAACCTTTCGTCATGCCCGCTCAACGCTTACGGTTACGGGATAAACCTTGTATGATATGAACGGAATACACGTCAATTCAACAGCACCGTTTTTTGTGCGGCACCCCGGCGCGGAATATACCGTTGAGAGGTTCAGCCTCTTGTGTACGGTCATCTCCGCTCTTCAGTGGCGCCAAAAAAACGGTGCTGTCTTTATGGTGACAGACCGCGTTGCGGCAGAATATTACCGGAAAAACGGCATAGACAAAGTGTGGGACAGCGTTCTGGAGCTCATACCCACGGACATCGAGGGAATCGACCCGGAGATGTTCTGGGCGGCAGGAAAGCTCATCGCGCTCCGGGATATTCCGCAGAACGCCGCGCTTATAGACGAGGACCTCATC
>CAMVBT010000167.1 GCA_947165805.1 uncultured Clostridia bacterium | reverse complement strand
CCAAAAACCAAAGCCAGCAACAGCTCCTCCTAAAATTTTAACAAAAAATCTTTTCAGTGCCGGATAATCGTCCATGAGCTTGCCGTAGACCGCGGTCACGAATCTGTAGACAGAGGCGCGCTCGTCCTCGGTCACGTCGGTCGTGCCGCCGCCGAATTCGCACTTTTCAAAGACGGGCATCACGTCCATCATGAACACATTCGCGCCTTTGAGCTCTATGCTGCCGTCAACGCGCTCGGCGAAGTCATAGAACTGTTCAAATCCGGGCTGCAGGTCCTTTCTTGCAAGCAGGGCGAGCGTGAAGCGGTACATCAGCGTGCAGGCCTCGGCGGGAGGAAGCTCCCTGAATCCGCGGAACACGTTTTTCTCCGCGCGTTTCAGGCTCGAAGCGAACATCACCGCGATGATTATGACCGCCGCTATCAGCGCAGCCGCCACAAGATACGGCAGCAGCAGAACGAATATATCCTGCTGCGCCTTCGGGACGCTTCCGCCGCCTCCGGGGCCGTCGCCTCCGGGAGTACCGTCCGGCTCGCGGGTAGTATCCTCGGAGCTGTCCGTGCCGGTTGTGGTCACGGCGGGCTCCGGCTCATCGGGCGCGCTGGTGCCGGTGGTGGTCTCCGGTTCCGGAGGCTCGGTCTCCGCGGGCTTTGTGGCCGTGCCGTAGTCGTGGTCGCCCGTGCCGTCCCATTCGCCGGAACGCACTTCCGCAAAGCCCGGCACTCTCAGCGTCGGGTCGAAGGCTATCCAGCCTATATTCTTGAAATACACCTCGACCCACGCATGGAGCTGGCGTTCTGTGAGGACATACTTGTAGCCGTCCGCCACAGGCTCGCCCTCGCCCTCGACAACGTAGCCCGTCACATAGCGGGCTGGTATGCCGTACTCACGCATAGCGAGAGTCATCGCGGTGGCGAACAGCGCGCAGTGACCGCTGTGTGTATCGTAGAGAAAGCCGTTCAGCTGATCCTCGCCGTTGTCGGCATCGAGGGAATAGGTAAAATTCTCCGCGAAGTAGTCACATATCCTCTGCCCTATGGAATATCTGTAATATCCCGAAAAGCAGTCATAACGCCCGGTATGCCCCGTAAAGCTGTCGGGAATATCAAATTCCCCCATGAGACGCTTTATCCCGGGGTATCCGGTCAGATATGTGTCATAGATGAAATTGTTGTAAAGCTCTGTGGCCTCTTCGTATTCCCCGGCGGTCATACCCTCCGGGGGAGTCAGCACGCCGATATCGGAATAGTCCGGCAGATAGCGCGACGAACCGGAGCCCTCCATGAATATAAGAGCGTCATATTTTTCTACATTGGGGGTCAGCGCAAGCGCGGTATAGTTTTTCACATAGCCCTGTCTTGTGCGCAGTATGAAGTCGGAAAAGCACTCATACTGCGGGTTTGTGCGGTAATTCAGCTCATACGCCGCAAGGGGCTGGAAAATCACCCTCGTATTGCGGAGATAGCGCACCGAGACCATCTGCAGCGGGAACACCTTATCCGGTATCTCCGGAGAGAATGTGTACGCGAGATACTTGCGGAACATCTGATATTCGGTCTCGGGATAGAAGTCCTGCGGCACCATACTGCGGTAGCGGCTGTCAACAGTCTTGATGCCGCTCCATGAGCCGCTGTGGTAGTTCACGCCCATATCGCCGCGCAGATAGACCGGCACGTCGTTGCGGGACAGTGTCACCTCAAGCACGGGACGGTCGCTGTTGCCGGGAGGGGCTATGCTTATGCTGCTGCCGGTGTCGTTATAGCCTCCCTCGCTGAAATAGCCGCGGTCGTCCGATGTCCCGAAGGTCATGCCGAAAAAACTGCTGAAAGCGTCGGCGGCGCGGTAGCCGATATCCTCGACCGCAGACAGTATCTCCTGATATTTAAGGCCCTTGCCGTCGGGTATCCTCGCTCCCGCCGTAAAGAACACGGCTGCCGCGAGCAGCGCTACGGCTATGCTGTTTCCCGCGTAGCTGTGGAAGCGCTCCGAGTCGCCGCGGAGCTTTTTCATGCCCGCCATGAAGCGCGTGCGCTTGTAGTAAAGCACGTCGTTCCTGTGCTCGCGGAGCCTTGCCGACGGCAGATGCCCCTGCACGAAGCCCAGCTCCAGCTCAAAGCTCGAGGTCGTGATGACCAGTCCGAACACACAGACCGCGAACAGGAAGAACGAGGGGATATAACCGGCGCGCTCCGCCGCAACTGCGGGCGAAAGCACTATGGTAGCCGCGATCACCGGCACCGAAAGGTGGAACCTTGTTCGCACAGCCGCCGTGAATATCACCGCCGCAAGCACGATGACCGCCGCTGCCGCAACAAGTATTCCTGTGCGCATCTCGGCTGTCTCAAAGGCCAGTCCCGCTTTTATCCTCGCCGGACTGTGTATGAAGCTGCGCGATGTGTCGATAAGGCGGCTGTCGAGTTTCAGCATCATATAGTCCCAGAAATACTGCGCATAGTGGTACGCGCGTTCCCGGAATATCCAGAGCACTCCTCCTCCCGCGAGTACCACTCCGCCGTAGACCAGCGACGGCGGAAGCAGCGACGCAAGTATATATACCAGCGCCGAGGCTCCGGCGGCTATGCCTGCCAGCACCCACTTGAGCTCCTCAAATTCGTACAGTTCGCAGGGCATCATGATGAACGCCGCGGACATAACACACAGCAAAACAAGCCTTACCGCGGGCGCGAGCACCACGGCAGGCTGTCTCTGCTGTTCCGGCAGTTTCCTGCTTTTGTTCTTATCGGTCGTTCTCTTCATTTTATCCTGCTGAAATGCGCGTCAGCGCAGTGTATTTCTGAGTGAAACGGCTACATCGTCGGGGTCTAAGCGGCAGACCGACGCTCCGCGCACCGTTCCCGCGGCGGATATCAGCATCGGCGATATCTCGGATTCGGTGGTATAGACTCTTATCTCCCCGCCGCCGCTGCCTATGCGCTCGATTATTCCGGAGAAAGCCTTTGCGCTTATCCCCGTGGTGATTATGAATATGGGCTCGGTCCCTGTGAGCCGCTCGGCCGCCTTCGATATCATCGACTCGGCGCTCTTGCCGGCCTCGGTGATCGGCAGCACGGCGAATATCGAAACAAGCTGCTCATAGTCCCCGGGCTTTTCGGCGGCGAGTATGTCCGTCTTATCGTCATTGGTGCGGTACACGTTGACTGCCGAGCGCCCGTCGGATATTATCTTCCTTGTGACAGCAAGAGCCGCTTCTATGCAGGCGTCCGCGACGCGCATATTCTCGTCCTCGTCCTCGGACACCGCATGGATATCCGTGACTATAACGGCGCTGCTGCCCAGATTCTGCTCCATTTCCTTTACCATGAGCTCGTCGTGCTTGGCGGTGAGCTTCCAGTGGACGTGCTTCATCAGGTCGCCGTCGGCGTACTTTCTTACCGACACGAACGAATTGCTGTCCATGAACGATATGTTCGTCAGGCTGCTCTCATAGTCGTCGGCGCACAGGGCGTTGGTCTCTTCGAGCATTATGCGTCTCGGCGTGACGGTGACCGAGCACATCGGCGTATGCCCGAGCCTGAAACGGAATATCCGCAGCAGGTCGTATATCACCGCGCGCTCCACGCCCAGTGTGTATTCACCTCTGTAGCGTATGCAGCCGCCGAACACGAATTCGCTCTTCGAGAACGGCGCGGCGTTCAGTGATATATGCCTGTCCCCGGCTATCGTGCCGTCCTCCTCATGGAATACCCCCGTTATCAGTACGGGGGCGGCAGGTATTATAAATCTGTTGGTCAGCTTTATGGTGATGCTGAAATGCTGCATCTTGCCGACATAGGCCTCGGTCGGTATCAGCTCGATCTTCATCAGGAGCCCCGACAGCACCAGCAGTATCAGCGAAGCCACCGGCAGCAGCGCGACACCGACGAACAGCACGAATGTCAGCTTGCTCTCATAAGCGAGGGCGAATGCCAGCGACCCGACCCATATCACCGTGTACAACAATCTGTATTTTGCCATACGGCTTCAGTTACCTCTCGTAAACGGCGGCTTTACCGCCTTTATCACATCGCGGAGCACGTCCATCGTATCTATGTGCTTGACTTTAGCCTCCTGCGTGAGCCTTATCCTGTGGGGCAGGATATAGGGGGTCATACGGAGCACGTCCTCCGGCACCACATAAGCGCGGCTGTTCAGGAATGCATAGCTCTGCGCGGCGCGCATCAGTGCCAGCGAAGCGCGCGGGCTTGCGCCCAGCTCGACTGCCGGGTGATTTCTGGTCCCGGCGACTATCTCGACGATGTAGCGGTAGACACTGGGCTCTATGTTCGTATCCTTGACCTCGTCCTTGGCGGAAAGCACATCTTCCTTTGTGCATGCGGGTATGAGCATTTCGAGCGGGTCATTCTTCTGTCTTGTCGCTATGATGCCGACTTCCTGCTCCACTGTGGGGTAGCCCATGGATATTTTCATCATGAAGCGGTCGAGCTGTGCTTCCGGCAGCGGGAATGTTCCGACGTAGCCGAGCTCATTCTGCGTGGCTATGACCATGAACGGCGCCGGGAGTCTATGGGTTATTCCGTCCACTGTGACGGTCTGTTCCTCCATTGCTTCGAGGAGCGCCGACTGTGTTTTGGGCGTAGCTCTGTTTATCTCGTCCGCGAGCAGTATATTTGTCATTACAAGGCCGCTTCTGTACTCGAAGTTACCGGTCTCTCTGTTGAACATTGTGAAACCGGTGATATCCGAAGCCGTAACATCGGGTGTGAACTGTGCTCTGCGGCTTACAAGCCCGGCGGAACGTCCTATCGCTGTCGCGAGGGTAGTCTTTCCGGTACCCGGCACGTCCTCGACGAGCACATGGCCTCCCGAGAGCAGCGCTATCAGTAGCATTGTTACCACATCGCGCTTACCGACTATTACCTTTTCCACTTCATCGGCTATTTGCTGTATCTTTCTGTTGTGAACCATTATTTTTCCTTTTCTCGTGTGCTTTTTGCGAAACGGCACACAATTTCACATTATATATATTTTATTATAACACTTTCGCAGCTCTAAATCAACCTTTTTTGAAAATTGTAATCAATTTGTAATATATTCTCGTTTTATCTCATCCCGCGCTGTCGATCCGTTTGTTACTTTTGGTGGAGCGGCGGGTCGCTACCTCGCTGTTCGGAGTTTTGGGTCTGCGTTTTATTTCGCCCGCGGCGCGGTACCCGCGCTGTCAATCCGTCTGTTACTTTGAACTCTTTCGGGTCTCTGCCTCGCAGCCGTTAGTTTTTGAGTTTCGTTTTCTTTCGCCCGCGCCTTAATTTTAATTTATGTCGGAGTTTCGTTCCGCGAGGCGACCTACTTTTTCCCTGCAGCAGGAAAAAGTAGGCAAAAAGCAGCCGCTCCGCCGAAGCTATGATGCGCGCTTTTGGCTTCGGCTGCCAAGGCATCCTGCCTTGTTTCCGGGTCTGTCTCAGACGGGGCGCTTACCTTATAACGGCTGCGAGGCAGAAACTAAAGAAAGCAGAAAGCATCATACGGATTGACAGCGCGGGTACCGCGCCCGCGTTCGACAAGCCCTGAAAAATACTGCCGCCCACCAGTGTGCCTGCTCCTTTTGGTACAGGGTTTGTGGGGAATCCTTTCAGAGTTTCTGCTATCGACGACGGGGGGACTTTCTCGAAGGTTTTTTTATCGCCGCGTCCGTGCGGCGTTTTGGAAACCTTCTCACGACATCGTGTCGTGCGGTCGCCCCCGCACCCCTTCGGTTCCGTTCCTATTCGGAGTGAATGAAATTGAAAGCATAAAAAATAA
>CAMVBT010000166.1 GCA_947165805.1 uncultured Clostridia bacterium | reverse complement strand
TGATAAAGTACTATTTTGCGCTGCTTCCGGCATAAACAGACAACAGACGCGGCAGCGGCAGACGGACTGCCGCTGTTTGAATATAATACAGACTATAAAAAGAACAGAAGAAGGCATCTGAAAAATGGAAAGCTTTGAATTCTTGAAGGATCTTGCCCTGATAATCGTCACGGCAAAGGTGTTCGGGCTGATCGCGAATAAGCTGAAGGCTCCGCAGGTAGTGGGAGAGATCATCGCGGGACTGATACTCGGGCCGTCGATACTCGGCTGGGTCGGACAGTCCGATTTCCTGTCGAGAATGGCGGAGATAGGCGTTATACTCATCATGTTCGGCGCGGGTCTCGAGACCAATATGAAAGACCTGCTTAAAACCGGCCCCAAGGCGCTGCTCATAGCGCTGGTAGGTGTGTTAGTACCGCTGGCGGGCGGCGCTCTTACATATATGCTGATATTCGGTTTTTCCGAATGGGGCAGCGAGGAGTTCATGCGGGCGGTGTTCATCGGCACCATAATGACCGCGACCTCGGTCGGTATCACCGTGCAGACGCTCAAGGAGCTCGGGCATCTCAAGGGACGCATCGGAACGCTCATACTCAGCTCCGCGATAATCGACGATATCATAGGCATCATCGTGCTGACGTTCGTTATCGGGTTCAAGAACCCCGAATCAAAGCCGCTCGACGTTGCATTACAGACAGGGCTGTTCATACTCTTCGCGCTGGGCGTCGGCATCGTATGCTACTATATCTTCAAATTCATAGACAAGAGATATCCGCACAAGCGCAGGATACCGATACTCGGGCTTGCGCTGTGCATGATTATGGCATATTCCGCAGAGAAGTTCTTCGGGATAGCCGATATAACGGGCGCGTATGTGGCGGGACTTATCCTGTGCAACCTGCGTGACTCGGACTACATAGCCGAGAAAATGGACGTGAGCTCGTACATGATGTTCGGTCCCGTATTCTTCGCGAGTATCGGCCTGAAAACGCAGTTTGACGGCATAACCCCTGCCCTGCTGATATTCTCGGCGGCGTTCGTGTTCACGGCACTCATCACAAAGGTCATCGGCTGCGGACTTACGGCAAAGCTGCTCGGCAACAGCTTCAAGGACAGCCTCAAAGTCGGCGTCGGTATGATGACCCGCGGCGAGGTGGCTCTGATCGTGTCGCAGAAGGGGCTTTCGGTCGGAATGATGGACCCTGCTTACTTCACATCGGTCATACTGCTGATAATCGTGTCATCGGTCACCACTCCGATAATCCTGAAAATCCTCTACAAGGGCGAGGACAAGCCGGATGCCGCGCCTGCTGTGGTGCAGAACTGACAATTGTTATCCACAACACAGACGCCTGTTATGCAATTCGGCGAAATTAGCCGAGCCTATTGACTTGAAGCTCCAAAAATGTTATCATATTACTATGGTAATCAATTACCATAGTAGCACACTAAAGCAGAGGACAGAACCTATGAAAAAATTCGATCTGATAACCCCCGAAGGGACCAGAGACCTGATATACGGCGAATGTGCCGCGCTGCGCAGCGTCGGAGAGAAGCTGAGGAAAATATTCACCGGCCACGGATATTCCGAGGTGATAACTCCCGGTCTCGAATTCTTCGACGTGTTCAACAGCAAGACCCGACATTACTCGCAGCAGGAGCTTTACAAGCTGACAGACGGCAAGGGACGGCTGGTAGTGATGAGACCGGACTCCACGCTGCCCATAGCAAGGCTTGTGGGAACGAGACTCAGCGGCTCCGCACTCCCCCTCAAGCTGTTCTACAACCAGACCATATACAGAGCCAACCCGAAGGAAAGCGGCAGAGATGACGAGTTCTTCCAGAGCGGCATCGAGATAATCGGCGGAGATACGATGAAGGCGGATATGGAGGCTTTGTCTATAGCCGCGGAGGTCATGGAATCCTTCGAGGAAGACGATTACCGCTTCGAGATAGGTGACAGCGGCTTCTTCACCCTGCTGTCCGCAAAGCTCGGGCTTGACGAGCATGAGCTCGATGAACTGAGAGAATATATGCTCGGCAAGAATTACCCTGCTCTCGACGGTATGCTCGCGAAATACTCCGACAACGCTTACGCCGCCGCGACAGGCAGGCTTGCAAGGCTGTTCGGCGGCAGAGAGATACTCGGCGAGGCGGAAAAGCTGCTCCCCGAGGAGGCGCGCCCCATGCTCGAGCGGCTCGGAACTGTCTACGACAATCTCTGCGCCATAGGCACGGGCGGCAAGGTCACCGTCGATCTCGGCATGGTCAGCAAGAGTCAGGACTACTACACCGGCATAGTCTTCAAGGGCTATATCCACGGCTACGGTATGCCTGTGCTCTCGGGAGGCAGGTATGACAAGGTGCTCGCCGATTTCGGAGCGGATATACCCGCAACAGGCTTCGCAGTGAACGAGAACGCCGTCGCAAACGCGCTTCTCAAGCGCTCCGGCGGTATGCTGACCCCCGCTCCCGATGTTATGATATACTCGGAGGCCGGCAGTCTCACAGATGCCATAAAGCACTGCCGCAGTCTGATAGCCGACGGACTTACCGCCGAATACGCCGATCTGTCCTCCGCGGAAGAAGCGAGAAAGCTTGCCGTAACGCGTGGGATAAAGCGTCTTGATATCGTTGCTCCGGACGGGATCACGTCCGAGGAGCTGTAAGGAGGGTGCGGGAATGAATGACAACAATGCAGTCCGTATAGCTCTTACAAAGGGACGTCTCGAAAAGGACACCGTGGGACTTTTTGAAAAAATGGGATACGATGTTTCCGAGCTTCGCGACAAGGGCAGGAGACTTATACTGAACATACCCGGACAGAATATAGAGGTCGTGCTCGCCAAGGCCGCCGATGTCATCACTTATGTGGAGCTCGGCGCCTGCGATATGGGCGTCGTCGGAAAGGACACGATACTCGAGCACGGCGGACAGTACTATGAGATCGCCGATCTCGGCTTCGGAAGGTGCAGGTTCGCTCTTGCGGGGAAAAAAGGCACCGATTTCTACGGCGGCGTGGGCGTAAAGACCGTAGCCACCAAATACCCGGCTGTTACACGACATTTCTTCGAGAGCAAGCGAATGGACGTCGATATCGTGAAGATAGAGGGCTCCGTGGAGCTGGCTCCGCTCCTGAAGATCGCGGACGGAATCGTCGATATCGTGGAGACCGGAACGACCCTGAAAGAAAACGGGCTCGAAGTGATCGAGGACGTCGTCCCGATATCCGCGAGACTTATAGTAAACACAGTCAGCATGAAGCTGAAAAAGGACAGGATAGAGGCGCTCTCGGACGAGATGCTGAAAGCACTTGACAGATAACACCGAAAGGAAATTTTCTTATGATAGGAACAATATACGCCGACGGAAGCGAGAAGCTGTTTCTCAGGGAAGTCGAAAAAAGAAGCGGCGAGATAAACGCCGACGTTGAAAAGACGGTGCGGGCGATAATCGCGGACGTAAGAGAGAACGGCGACAAGGCCGTCAAGCAGTACACCGCGAAGTTCGACTGCCCCGATACAAAGTATTACAGAGTGCCGCAGGAAGTGATACAGGACGCGCTCACCGAGGCGGACAGGGATTTCGTGGATTCGCTGCTCAACTGCGTCGAGAAGATAACCGCCTTCCACGAAAGACAGAAGCAGAACGGCTATATGATGACAGACGAGACCGGCTGCATACTCGGACAGAGAGTGCGCGGGCTCGACAAGGTGGGACTGTACGTTCCCGGAGGTACGGCGGCTTATCCGTCGTCGGTGCTCATGAACGCGATACCCGCGAGAATTGCCGGCGTGGGCGAGATCGTAATGGTCACCCCTCCGCTGAAGGACGGTACTCCGAATAAGGACATACTCGTCGCGGCGGCGCTGTGCGGAGTGGACAGCATCTTCATGTGCGGCGGCGCGCAGGCTGTTGCGGCTCTCGCCTACGGCACAGAAGAGATACCGAAGGTATCAAAGATAGTCGGCCCCGGCAACATCTTCGTCGCAACAGCCAAGAAGCTGCTCTACGGAACGGTCGATATTGATATGATAGCAGGTCCGAGCGAGATACTTGTGGTAGCCGATGACACTGCGAACCCGAAATACCTCGCCGCCGACCTTATGTCGCAGGCGGAGCACGACAAGCTCGCAAGCGCGATACTCATTACCACCAGCGAGCGCATAGCGAAGGAAACGACCGCCGAGATAGAACGCCAGATACAGGGTCTCGAAAGAAAAGAGATCATCGACTATTCACTCACGAACTACGGCAAGATCATCGTCACAAAGACGCTGTACGAAGCCTGCGAGATCGCGAACGCCCTCGCTCCGGAGCATTGTGAGGTCGTGGCGGCGAACCCGCTCGAATACATCGGAAAGATCGTCAATGTGGGGTCGCTGTTCCTCGGGGAATACGCTCCCGAACCGCTCGGCGACTACTACGCCGGACCGAACCACGTTCTTCCGACCTCCGGGACCGCAAGATTCTTCTCGCCGCTCTCCGTGGACAGCTTCATCAAGAAGTCCAGCTACATCTACTACACGGCGGACGCTCTCAACTCCGCGGCTGACGATATAATCCGCGTCGCCGAGCGCGAAAGACTGACAGCTCACGCAAATTCGATAAAAGTAAGAACAGAGGATCTTCGCAAGTGACCTCTCCGACCGCACTGCAAGAAAGGAATTACCGAAATGGCCGAATGGGAAAACAACGTAAGAAAGGCTGAACCTTATATTCCGGGTGAACAGCCGAAAGAAAAGGATATCATCAAGCTTAATACGAACGAGAACCCCTATCCCCCCTCCCCTGCCGAAAAGGAAGCTCTGGAGAGCCTTGACTACAAGGATATGAGGCTGTATCCCGATCCGGACGCCTCGGAGCTCGTAAACGCGATCGCTGCGGAATACAAAGTAAAGCCCGAGGAGGTATTTGTCGGCGTGGGCTCGGACGATGTCCTGTCTCTCGCGTTCATGACATTCTTCAACTCGGACAGGCCCATACTCTTCCCGGAGATCACCTATTCCTTCTATGACGTGTGGGCGCAGATACACAAGATACCCTATGAGACTATCCCGCTCAACAGCGACTTCACCCTCGACCCGGAAGTCTATACCCTCGAGAACGGCGGCATAGTCATCGCGAACCCGAACGCTCCCACAGGCGTATGCGAAACAGTTGAAACTATCGAAAAGATAGTCAGCGCGAATCCGGGCTCCGTTGTGATAATAGACGAAGCGTACATCGACTTCGGCGGAGAAAGCTGTCTGCCGCTGACAAAGAAGTACGACAATCTGCTCGTTGTGCAGACCTTCTCGAAGTCCCGCAGCATGGCGGGCATAAGGATAGGATTTGCCATAGGAAACGCACAGCTCATAAAGTATATGAGCGACGTGAAGTTCTCGATCAACTCCTACACCATGAACAGAGCCGCGATAGCCGCAGGCACCGCCGCCGCAAAGGACAGCGGGTACTACAAAGGCACCTGCTCGAAGATAGTCACTACCCGTGAACGCGCGAAGAACGCTCTCACAAGAATGGGTTTTGAGTTCCCGGATTCAAAGAGCAACTTCCTGTTCGTGAAGCATAAGACAGTCGAGGCGCAGAAGATATTCGAGGAGCTGAAAAAGCGTAAGATATATGTACGCTGGTGGGACAAACCGGCTATCAGGGACTATCTGCGCATCACTATCGGGACAAGCACCGAGATGCAGAAGCTCTATGACGCTCTCGGCGAGATACTGAAATAAGGGGACACTATGAGAACAGCGGAAATAAAAAGAAAAACCAAAGAGACCGATATCTCG
>CAMVBT010000165.1 GCA_947165805.1 uncultured Clostridia bacterium | reverse complement strand
ATAAAATGGGAAATGTTCCGGAGCAAGCTCACCAAAGCGTGTCAAAAGGAGGACACAGGCAAGCTGTCCTGTGGTATCTCGTCCGTATCATCGCTATGATCGGCGACGACCTGTGCGGCAACTATGCTTTGCGGCGTTTCCGGCTGTTGTTCGCCACTGTCGGGAACAGCGGGAGTTTCGTCAGCCGCAGGAGTAGGCTCATTTGCCACCGGAGCGGGAATATCAGTATCATCGAACTTGAAAGTCGTATCCTCGAATTTTAAATCGCTGTTTGACTGTCCGTTCTCGGTATTTTGCGGCTGTTCCTGCACATCGGACGGCGTGTGCCGCCTGCGCTTATGCTCAGGTTCAGCCTGTTCAGGAGCAACTCCGCGAGTATCAAACCGCTCATCGTTACGCTCTTTCTGCAAAACAGCATCTTCTGTCCTGCCGCTTATCCTTGTTTCCAAGCTTTCGGCAAGGTCACGCTCAACAGCACCGTCACGGGAATATTTCATAACCCGCTTCCCGCTTGCTTTCAATGCTTTTCCTGCCATATCGCACCTCCTTTCGCAGTGGAATTATGTATTGACTTATGGTTTTATAGGTGATATAATTATATAAAAGACTAAAACATAATCGTAGGGTGCTTTATGAAAACAGAATCAATAAAAAAAGACAATTGTTTTTCGGCTTTTGACCATAAACTGCTTAACAGGGATTTTGCGTTTCAGTTCATCAATCGCGACCTCATCAAATATATTGCACTGCTTTTAATGACCCTCGGTCACTGGGCAGTTAATATTTACAAGATCTTTCCAGTTAAGCCCTTCTTTCAGTTTTCGGTAGCCGCTGAATTCTTCGCGCCTCCGGTATTCTTCTTCTTTATCGCCGAGGGATATCATTACACTAAGTCAAAAGCAAAATATGCTGTTCGACTTCTTATCTTTGCGGTTATAACTCAGATACCTCATTCTTTGACAAACCCCGGCGGATTAACGTTATATTCACTGTTTTTGCAGTGGAGCGTGCTTATGACGCTGTTTCTGGGACTGCTGGCACTGATTGTGCTGCACTGCTCGTGGAAGCTCCCGCTCCGGCTCCTGACTATCGCGGCACTTATGGCTGTAAGTTGGCTGCTGCAAGCAGAATGGGCAATTAGCGGTATCATACTTATGCTGCTGTTTGATCTTCTTCGTGACAAGCCGCTGCTGAGGCTCGCAATATATATACCGTTGGTATTCATCATTATGAGTGTAACAGCTGGTCATTTTCCAACTCCAAACATCTATTTGCAGATTCTTCTTCCTATGTGGCTCGCAGGAATTGTCATAACATTTCTATACAATGGAAAAAAAGGACATTTCCCAAAGTTCTCAAAGTACTTCTTTTACATTTGGTACCCACTTCATTTACTTTTGCAATGGTTATTCACAATATCACAAGGATAAGTCGTATGTATAAGCCGTGTACGGAAACCTCGCACACGGCTTTTGTTTACAGCACAGCAGCCTTATTTGCCTTGATCTTGCGAATAACTGCGATAGTGCCGATTGTTGCGCCTACTGCTGTTGCTGCGATAACGATAATTCTTACTGCCTTTTTCATTCTGTTTTCCTCCTGTTAATCAGTTGTTTTCTGTTTCCTCTAAGCGAGTCGTCATTATGCGGTAGAGTTCCGTATCTTTCGGGAACTTGTCAACAAAGGGGATTATGATATTTCCGAAGAATATCAGACCTTCGCCCGAGCCGCTGTTGGTGACATAAGAGAGCTGGTGCGGCGAAATGTTGAACTGCTTTGCGAGTATTTGCCTGTCGCCGCCCGCCTGATTGAGCATATAAATGAAGTCGCTGTTTTCAAAGATGTTCTCGATCTCACGGCTTGCAAGCAGGTCCTTGACGTTCTGCGTCAGCCCTGTCGGAATACCGCCCCATTTTCTGAAGCGCTTCCATATCTCACAGCTATACGCCGCAGTCTGTTCCTCTTTCAGAAGTAAATGGAACTCGTCGATATAATAGCGGGTAGATTTGTGTTCCGCACGATTGACCGTGACTCTGTTCCATACGGCATCCTGCACAACGAGCATTCCGAGCTTTTTGAGTTGCTTGCCAAGCTCCTTTATATCAAAGCAGATCAGGCGGTTGTTGAGGTCAACATTCGTCCGGTGATTGAACACGTTCAGAGAACCGGTGACGTACATTTCAAGTGCAGTGGCTATTCTCTGCGCTTCCGGTTCCGTCTGTTTCAGAATAAGATTGTACAGCCACCGCGCTCCTGTCCATGAGTGAGCGCCGTATGCTGCGTGACAGGTGGCTTCCCTATGCCGGTGACACATTGGGCATACTTCTTACATCGGACAATCTGATACTTGACAATGACAGGGAGGATATAAAGATATTGCCCTCCTGCCGTTGCAAGAGGGCAATGTTTTATATACGCCGCAGACAGAGTAACGAATCATCGCTATTTACAAACCCGCCTCCGTATGGTATAATGAGTCATACGGAGGTGTTTTTATGAGATCACTTAAATTATTTGCAATACCATTTGCGGCGGTAATGTTGTTGTCGGCTTGTTCCGGCAATGCCGTAACACAACCGGAGACGACAACGGCAACGACAGCGCCCGCGGCGACTTCAGAAAATACAGAAACTACGACCACCGAAGCTACCACGACAGCCGAAACTACTAATGCGGCGGAGGAGCCTGCCAAAATCGAAGGCGCGTACACCATAACGCGCGTGACAGGCGAGCCCGACTGGTCGGCTGTCCCGGAGCTGCACCTCGACAATATCCTGTGGCAGCCTGACTGCGGAGTTCGGGCATCAGGGCAGCTCTGCTATGACGACGAAAACCTGTATGTTCATCTGTACGCGACCGAGCAGGATATCCGCGCTGAGAACACCGAGCCGCTGTCGCCTGTGTATCAGGACAGCTGTCTCGAATTCTTCTTCATGCCGGAGGGTGAGGACAGATATTTCAACTTTGAGATCAATCCGAACGGCTGTCTGTACATCGGCTTCGGACATGGCAGGAACGACAGCACGACGCTCTACCGCTGCGACGCGGAAACATTCTTCGACATAAGACCGGGCAGGACTGACGACGGCTGGGAAGTGTTCTACAAAGTCCCGCTCTCGTTCGTGAACACATTCTGCCCCGACGCGAAATTCGCGGGAACGCTGAGAGCGAACCTCTACAAATGCGGCGACAAGACCGCGAACAAGCATTATCTCGCGTGGAATTATGTAAATTCCGAAAAGCCGGACTACCACAGACCGCAGGATTTCGGAACGATGATATTTGAATAAGGGAAACATCATCGGAACTAATTATTACTGCGACAAATCGGAATTTAGAGGTGTAATTACAATTGGAAGTAATCAGCTTTTATGAAAACGAAAGGCAAAGGCATTGGCTTGATGAAATCGGAAAAAGTGACTGGAGCGCCGGAGCATACCTATATCAACTGTTAAGAGATGGCACCTTTTTTAATACTGTGGGTGAAGGCTCTAAACTGCTTTTGCTTACGGACGAAGATAAACTGATTTCGTTCTGTACATTCGCAAAGAAAGACGAAATTCTATCAACAGACTATTCCCCTTGGTGCGGATTTGTATATACTTTCCCACAATATCGGGGGCATAGGTATATTGGACTGCTGTTTCAGAAAATTGAATCTCTGGCTAAAGAACATAATATACCTAAAATATATGTATCAACAGATCACATTGGTCTATATGAAAAATACGGATTTGAGTATATAACGCAAATGGAAAGCATTTACGGTGGAGTGTCAAGAGTATATGTAAAACAGATCAAATGATAAATTCTGATTTATATATGTAATTACCGTATATGAAACCCCTGAAGGTGTTTTATGATATTAAGCGCAAGCAGGCGGACAGATATTCCGTCGTTCTGTTCCGAATGGTTCTTTAACAGGCTCAGGTCAGCCCGTCCCCATTTCACCATTCGTGCAAACACTATTGACAATAATGGCTGAAACTGTATAATTACAGCGCCGGTAAAACTTCTGTTCGGAAAGGCCGTTTAACATGAAAAAGCAACGAAACGGATCTTAGGCGCGTTCACTGATTTTGCGGCGACATACGAATCTGCGGCATGGAGCAACGGCACTTATGCCGTGACCGGTCACACGACCATATCCGGGAGTGTAACGGTCTCCGGCACAGTCAATGCCACGGGACATTCCGGCGGCGAAGGCGGCGACGTTCATATCGGCGGCGGAAACATCACGATCAAATTGCAGGGTGATGTTAAAAGCGAAACAAAAAATGAGGCCATAGGCGCGGGACACTCTGACGGTAAATCCGGCTCGCTGTATATAAGCGAGTCTGTGAACAATACCGGGAAAAATATGCGCGTAGCGTATCTGCCGGACGGCGAGAAGACAGTCAAGACCGCTTCGGCGGGCGAGCGTTCAAAGAAGGCTCACACCAACTGCACGCTGTATATAACGGAATGTGACCATAAGGACTATAACGGCGTCAGCGGACTGACATATACCGTCAACGGCGATAAACATACGAAAAAATGCAAGTACTGCGGACTTGATGTAACGGAAGACCACAGAGGTTCCGACTGCGAATGCGATCACAAGTCCGATTCGGTCATGATCGACACGACCCCCGACACAGATCTCAATGTCTCCTACGGCACCGTTGCCGCCGACAAGACGGCAGCGGAAGCGGGCGAGACCGTCACACTGACCGTTGCTCCGAACGAGGGCTATAGGCTCGACAGGATATGCTGCCGGACATCGGAGGGCGCTGACGAACCGGAAATGACAAAGGTGAGTGATACGACTTACACCTTCACCATGCCCGCGGAAGATGTTGTAGTGAGTATCTTATATCAAAAAGAAGAATTTATAATAACAGAGACCGGAGACGGCGTTTAAACAAACTACGGCGACGTGATCGCGTTGCAGCTCGTTGACGGAAAGCTCGTCTGCGTAAATCCCGTTGCCGTGACCGGGCTTGGTCGCCGCGGGCAGTCCGTTCTTGTCGTAAACTATCTCGTTTTCATACGGGTTGCGGATAAACAGCGCGAGCATCTGACCGGTGCGCATCTTCATTGTGATATCTACGGTACGCTTTTCTTTTCCGAGGTCTTTTACGGCATTTATGGCGTTTTCGAGCAGATTGCCGGTGACGGAGCAGATATCCGGTGCGCGGAACGGGAGCTTTTCCCCGAGATCGAGGTGCCAGCTTATCCTGATGCCCTGTTTTCTTGCTATCTTGTCATAGTGTGCCGCGATAGCGTCGATCTCTCTGTTCTGACAGAACGGCTTGTGCTCCGTTTCGTCGGTATCGGTGAACTGCCGGATATAGTCGCGGGCTTCGTCGGTCTTGCCCGGATTAAGCAGTTCACCGATGACGCTGAGATGATGCCGGAAGTCATGGCGTATGACGCTTGCCTGTTCGGAGTAATACCTCAGCTCCTCATAGCGCTTTTCCTCTATCTGGAGCAGGCCGTTGCGGCGCTTGAGGTCGGATTCCTTGGTGATATGCTTCGTTGTCCACCACAGCAGATAGATGATGAGGTGATAAACGAGCAGCACGACAGGGAACAGTATCAGGGAGATCATTCTGACTCTGCCAATATTCACGTTCCGGAGATCGAGGGGCTTTGCCCAGATGTAGAACGCCGCCGCGATAAGCGGGATAAACAGTATGCCCTTCCATATCTTGTCTATCCTTTCGTTTTCAAGCAGCTCGCTGAGCCTGTAGAACGAATCCCGGAAAAACAGCAGCGTGATTCCCGCCGAGAGCGCGAGCCCCAGAAGCTGCCATTTCAGCGATAAAAATGTCGGTTAACACTATGACTTTTCCGCACATTGCAACTGCCCTCACTTCGATTGTCCAGCCGGCCA
>CAMVBT010000164.1 GCA_947165805.1 uncultured Clostridia bacterium | reverse complement strand
ATGAAAATGCGAATAACGCGGAGCTTGATGTATAAATATGGCTGTTAAAGAAAAACGTCACCGACAGCATCACCTACGACAAGGAAAAGGCAAAGACCGTGACGAGCGGGTATATCCCCGACCCGGACACTGTGCTCGCGCAGAAGAAAGGCATCTGCTTCGACTACGCCTCGCTGACCGCCGCGATGCTCCGGTCACAGGGCGTGCCGACCCGCCTGATAACGGGCTACGCGAACCCCGACATCTACCACGCGTGGAATGAGGTCTACACTCCGGCGACAGGCTGGATAACCGTTGAGATAATGCTCGACGGGACGGGCTTCCGGCGCATTGACGCGACATTCTACGCGAGCGCGCAGGATAAGAAGTCCTTCGCCGACTACATCGCGAACTCAAAGAACTATTCAAACGTATACATATATTAAAAGGAGCAGGCTATGGCAAAGATCAGAAAGCTGAACAACGACGAAGTCGCCTATTTCTGCGAGCAGCTCGCGCTTGTGATAAACTCGGGCATACCGCTGTCCGAGGGCGCGGCTATGATAGGCGAGAACTCAGAGGACAAGAACGTGCTCGCGGCTGCAAAGGCCCTTGAAAAGAGCCTCACCGACGGCAGGACGCTGTTCGAGTCCATGGAAGAGAGCGGGGCTTTCCCGCAGTACGCGGTCAATATGGTAAAGATAGGCACACTGTCCGGACGCCTCGACGACGTGCTCAAGGGTCTCTCCGGATACTACGAGGACACGGCGGACAGGCTCCGCAGCATACGCAGCGCCGTTGTCCACCCGCTGGTACTCATTGCTATGATGGCGGTCATAATGATTGTGCTGATATTACAGGTGATACCGATGTTCTCGGACATCTTCGGGCAGTTCGACAGCAGCGTGCGCGAGGTCGTTGACGCGAGCGTCCGCTACGCCTACACGACCGGCACCATTATACTTATCGTACTCTCGGTCATACTCATCGCTTCTGTAGTCACGGCTCTGCTGTCGAAGCTGCCGGGATTCCGGAACAAACTCGCCTCGTTCGCGGCGGGCTTCTTCGCGACGAAGAAAACGGCGGCGTACTTCACGCAGGCGAAGTTCGCGAGCGCGATGAGCATGATGGTCTCCAGCGGCATCGAGGCCTCGGAGGCTCTCGAGAACGTGTCCCTGCTGATAAACGACAAGAAGATGAGCGGCCGCATCGAGCAGTGCCGCAAGGAAGTCATCGAGGGCGAGCCCTTCGCCGACGCGCTGTACAAGGCTGAGATACTGCCGCCCATATACTCCCGCTCACTGAAAATGGCGTACAAGTCCGGCGCATTCGACGAGTCTTGGAAGAAGATAAGCGTGCGCTGCTCCGACGCGGCGACCGCTACGAGCGAGAACCTTGTCGCGGTCATCGAGCCCGTGATGATAGCTATAATGGCCGTTATGATCGGCGCTATCCTGCTCGCGGTGATGCTGCCTATGATGGACATTATGTCCGTCCTCGGATAAAAACGGAGGAAATATGAACGGAAAGAAGCAATATAGGCTGAAAACGTTCGTCACGGTCTTCGGCATACTTCTCTTCGCGGCGCTGATGGTATGGCTGGCCGCGGGGCTCGGCACGGCACGGAGCATGACGGAGGAGAAGCGCCTCGAGAACGTGAAGCAGTCTGTGGTGAACGGCGCGGTGCTGTGCTACTCGATAGAGGGCGTGTACCCGGAGAGCCTTGAGTATCTGCGGGAGAGCTACGGCGTCAAATATGAAGAAAACAAATACCTCGTCCACTACAAATACATCTCGGCGGACATAATGCCGTCGGTGACTGTGACGGTGAACGGGCAGTCTGCGGGGTAAGAGCGATGCGAAGTCTATTGGGAAGGAAGCTGGCGAACTCGGTGAGCTCGGTGGGCAGCATGATACTGTTCCTGCTGTTTGCCGTGTGCTCTCTTATAATTGTAGCCGCGGGCGTCAGCACATATTCGCGCATTTCGGACAATTTCAGGAATACGTTCAGCTCCTCTGCGGCGGTCAGCTATGTGACCAACAAGATACGCGGCGGGAGCTCGGTCGTGCTCGGTGACGGCAGCGGACTTGCGGTGTACTCCGACGAGACCGCCTGCATCATCATGAACACGGACGGCGGCATAGCCGAGAAGAACATACGCGCGTCCGCGGAGGTCACCTACGACGGCGGCGACGTGATATTCCCGTCGTCGAAGCTCGTGATAAAGGAGGAGGAGCCGGGACTTTACTCGGTATCCGTAGTCTCCGGTGAAAGAACCTACACGGCACTGTGCAGGAGCAAGGAGTGACAGGTCTGATAAAGCTGAAACAAAAACACAGAAAAACGCCCATGAACCTGTTCTTCGTGGAGCTGCTGATCGTGCTGCTGTTCCTGAGCATAGGCGGCGCGGTGGTGCTGAATATGTTCGTCACGGCGGACAGGAAGGCGGTAAAGAGCGCGAGATATGAGCAGGCGCTGACAGATGTGCAGTCATTCTCGGAGGTCTACGCACTGACGGGCGACATAGACGCTTCGGCGGACAAGGTCTACGGCGTCGGCGCCGCGACGGTCGGAGCCGACGGCAGCCGCACGATAGTGCTCGACGAGGACAGCAAGCCTCTTGTGACTCCCGAGGGCAGAGAAGCCTACGGCCGCGTCACGGTGCAGCTCTTTGAAACTGCCGAGGAAACGGTCTGCGGCAGATATTCCGAGGCGGAGATACTCGTCTTTGAGACGGGAAACACCGCGGATATGCTGATAGAGCAGAAATGCTCGGCTTACATACCGTCGTTCGCGGCGGGGAACGGAGGCGGTAACGATGCGTGACAGAAACGACGGCAGTATTTCGCAGAACGGTCTCGGCACAGGCTATGTGTCGCTGATCATGATATTCGTGATGATATGCCTTACCGCGCTCGCGGTGATGTCATTCTCGGCGGCGGGCATGAACGACAGCCTTCGCACGAAGCACCGCGACAACTCGGCGGCATACTACGCAGCCGAGAGCAGTGCGAACAGGATACTGATGAAGCTCGACGAAGCGGCCTATGAGGCGGCGCAGAGCGGACTTTTCATGACATTTGCCGACACTGCGGCGCAGGCCGGGGACGTACAGACGACCCCCTGCCCCGACGGCTATAACGTGTCGTGGAGCTGCCCCGTCACCGACAAGCTCACCCTGATGTGCGCGGTCACCGTTTACGAGAGCCCCGAGCTCCACGAAAACAAGCGCTACGATGTCACCCGCTGGCAGACCGTCCCCGCCGACGCCGCGACCGACACACACCTCAATGTCTGGGACGGAACTTTTTAGCAGTTAACAGTGTACAGTTAACTATCAACATATTATTCTGAAAGGATAGGGAACTATGAAGATCATCGACATTCTCAAGGCAGCAGCAGGAATGAACGCCTCGGATATATTCATAATCACAGGCGCGCTGCTCAGCTACAAAGTGTCCGGAAAACTCGTCCAGAAAGGCGAGGAGCACCTCCTCCCCCCCGATACCAAGGACCTCGTCTACCAGATATATGAGCTCGCCCGTATCGACCCGCGCCAGCACGACGATATGCGCAATGAGCTCGACTTCTCCTTCGCCGTCGCAGGTGTCGGACGCTTCAGAGCCAATATATACAGCCAGCGCGGATCGTATTCCGCTGTGCTGCGTTTCGTGCCATTCGAGCTGCCCAAGGCCTCCGACCTCGGTATCCCCGATTCCGTCATGAGCCTCGCCGACAGCAAGAACGGCATCGTGCTCATCACCGGCTCCGCGGGCAACGGTAAGTCCACTACCCTCGCCTGCCTCATCGACCACATAAACTCCACAAGAAGCGGCCATATCATCACTATCGAGGACCCGATAGAGTTCCTCCACCGCCATAAGCAGTGCATCATCAGCCAGCGCGAGATCAATATCGACACCATGAGCTACCTCGACGCACTGCGCGCTGTGCTCCGCCAGTCCCCCGACGTTATCCTGCTCGGCGAGATGCGCGACTATGAGACCATAAACGTCGCCATGACAGCCGCCGAGACCGGTCAGCTCGTGTTCTCCACCCTGCATACCCTCGGTGCCGCAAACACCATAGACCGTATCATCGACGTCTTCCCCACCGCTCAGCAGCACCAGATACGAATCCAGCTCTCCATGGTGCTCAAGGCCGTCATCTCCCAGCAGCTCCTCCCCTCCGTGGACGGCAGGCTCGTCCCCGCTTTCGAGATAATGACCATGAACAGCGCCATCAGAACCATGATCCGCGAGGAAAAGACCCACCAGATCGACGCCGTTATCCAGTCCTCGCAGGGTATGGAAACTATGGACAACTGCATCGTCAATATGTTCCGCAAAGGCATCATAACCGCCGAGACCGCCGTTGAGTACGCCTATAACCCCGAGCTCATGAACAAGCGCGTACAGATATGAATTTTGCTTTGTTTTTACTGCTCTCCGTGTCCGCGGAGAGCAGTTTTTTCTCTCCCGAATGTAAGCGCTTTCATCAACATCATTTTTTCTCTCACGGAAGCCGGATCGGAAACTTGCCGTGTAAATGATAACGTTTTCATTTACATGGGAAAGAGGAAAATTTGTACAGGTACTCCATATTTTTTTCAGTTAATTTGTGCAGTGTGACGGGGCGGAGTTTCGTTTACGTTACGATCCGAAAACGAGTAAAATTAGCGTGAAACGAGCATTAAAATGCACAAAAAGGTATTGACTTTTGGGGGAAAAAGATATATAGTAAGGGTAAAGACGGGGAGAACCAGATAAAAAATCAGAGTTTTTACCCCACGGCCATCTGAGAAAAAATCAAAGGAGTGGGTCTTATGGATATCAAGAGCAGAAGGATTCTGAGCAAAGCTATTGCAGCCCTTGTATTCTCCGCAGCTGTCACCGGATCGGCGGCAGGCAGCATCACAGCGGGCGCTTACGACGGGGGCAATGACAACAACAACAACGACTTCACCGGTGAGGCGGACCTCGGCACCTCGGTACAGAGCATTCTCGGCGCCGCAGGCTCCTATAACGTGTTCCTCAGCGGAAATTACAGACAGACCATACATAACAACGTTGACGCAGGCGACGGAAACGGCGTTCTCGCAGTCGGCGGCAATTATGATGTCGGCGTTTCCAACAGCCAGAAGTGCAGCGTAGTGCAGGTAGCAGGCACCGTTACGGGTACCGTTGACGGCCAGCTTTGCCAGGGCGCTAACTGCTCCGTTGACTTCGAGAGCGCCTTCACACAGCTCAGGGACGTAAGCGGCAAGGTCGCTTCCCTCGACTCCACCGAAGATACCGAAGTTTCCGACCGCTACGGTGTTCTTACTTTCACAGGCTCCAACTCCGACGTTAATATATTCAATCTCACCGTTGACGAATGGAACGCTCTCAAGGGCAGCACCGCAGGAACAGGCGCTTCCGCAGAGCACGGCATCTTCTTCGATGTACCCGACGGCTCGACCGTTATCATCAACATCACCGGCGCGGGCGCTGTTGACCTCACTTTCAACTGGGGCGCCACATACAGCACCACCGGTCAGCTCACCTCCGGCAACAAGTACGGCAACTCCAAGGTGCTGTTCAATATACCCGGCGGCAACAATGTTGTCATCGGCTCCGGCGTCGGCTGCATACTCGCTCCCGATTCCAACATCGTTTCCAGCAACTCCGCTCCCTACAACGCTCACTTTGAGGGTCAGGTAATAGGAAATTCCTTCTCCGGCAACATCGAGTTCGGTTCTTCCCTGTTCGATGACACCGACCTCGATAACACGATAAGAACTCCCGATACCACTCCGGAAGAGGACGAGGAAGAGGAAACACCCGAGGAGACCACCACAGCGGAAGAGACCACGGCTCCCGAGGAAGAAGAGACTCCCGACGAGGAGACCACAGTTGCCGAG
>CAMVBT010000163.1 GCA_947165805.1 uncultured Clostridia bacterium | reverse complement strand
GTGGTGTTCGCGAGACAGATCAGAAAGGGCGAGACGTCCGTGAGCACGCTCAACGCCTACAGCAACAGGAGCCCGCTCTACTTCGACTACTATTATCAGGTGAACGGCGGAAGCTGGGCAGGCCGCAAGTGGTCGGAAAGTCTGATACAGGGCTACAGCGAGTGGAAGAAAACGCATCCGTGATGTGCGCGCGTTTCCCGGCTCTGCGGACTGTGAAATAACCGAAATAAAACCGCTCCTCGGGCAGGGGGGCGGTTTTTTCACGGAAAATAACAGCAGTTGCCTGTATATTATGGTTAAAATAAATATAATTTTTGGTTGAAACAGACAGAATTCTTTGTAAATGCTTGCAATTTTTTGAAAAATATGATATACTTTTACCGTATAATAAGCAAAATATGCCCGGCAGCCGGGTCAGCGGACGGAAAAGGGGTAAAAAATATGAGCGAAGAAGTAAAAAGCACGATAAACGGTATACGCCGGCTCGTGCTTATCGTTGACGATGAACACATAAATCGCAGGGTCCTCGGGAAGATAATCGAGAAGGACTACGATGTTATCTACGCGGAGAACGGCAAGGATGCAATGGAGCAGATAAGAAAGCGCGAAAAGACGCTCTCGATGATACTGCTCGACCTTATCATGCCCGAAATGGACGGCTATGAGGTGCTGGCGCTGCTGCACGATGACCCCAATCTCTCAAGGATACCCGTGATCGTGCTCACGTCGGAACGCACCGCGGAGGTGAAGAGCCTGCAGCTCGGAGCGGCCGATTTTATCCCGAAGCCCTACGATATGCCCGAGGTCATACTCGCCCGCGTAAGGCGCTCTATCGAGCTTGCCGAGGACAACAGCATCATCAACGCCACGGAGAACGATACGCTCACCGGGCTTTACACTAAGGATTTCTTCTTCCAGCACGGACGCAGATACGACCAGTATTATCCCGATAACCCCATGGACGCGGCTGTGCTGAATGTGAACCGCTTCCACCTTGTGAACGAGCTGCACGGCAGACTGTTCGGCGATACGATCATCAGCGCGATAGCGGGACAGATAAACCGCGTGCTCGACGAGACAGACGGCATAGCCTGCCGCAGTGACGCGGATACGTTCTATATCTATATGGCGCACAGGGACAACTATGAGCCCGTGCTGAACCGCATAATGAGCGAGCTGAACTCCATTGCCGGCCATACGCGGCTCAGCGTCCGCATGGGCGTGTATATGAACGTCGATAAAGCGGCAGACATAGAAACGCGCTTTGACCGCGCGGCTGTAGCCTGCAATTCCCTCCGCGGCAACTATACCACCGGCTGCAGCGTCTATGACGATAAGATGCACCAGAAGGAGCTTTATTCCGAGAAGCTCATCGGCGATATGGACACGGGCGTCGAGGAAAAGCAGTTCAAGGTCTATTATCAGCCGAAATACGATATCAGAGGCGTCGACCCGCTGCTGTGCAGCGCCGAGGCGCTTATCCGCTGGCAGCACCCCGATTACGGCCTTGTGGGACCCGGAGCCTTCGTGCCGCTGTTCGAGGAGAACGGACTTGTGAAGAAGCTCGACCACTATGTGTGGCGTGAGGCCGCCGCGCAGATAAAGGCGTGGAAGGAAAAGTTCGGCGTGACCATGCCGGTATCGGTCAATGTTTCGAGGGTAGATATCAGCGACCCCGGTTTTGAGAAGGAGATAACCGATATCGTCGAGGAATTCGGTATCGACCCGAGCGAGTATCTGCTCGAGATAACCGAGTCGGCGTACACCGACAACTCCGAGGAGATCATAGAGACCGTAAATAGACTGCGCGAAAAGGGCTTCAGAGTCGAAATGGACGACTTCGGGTCGGGCTATTCGTCGCTGAATATGCTCGCGTCACTGCCTATCGACGCGCTGAAGCTCGATATGGCGTTCATCAGGAAGATCGGCCAAAACGACAAGGATCTGCGCATGGTGCAGCTTATGATAGACATAGCGGAGTTCATGCAGATACCGGTGGTAGCCGAGGGCGTTGAGACAAAGGAGCAGTATGACCTGCTGAAAAAGGCGGGCTGCGATATAATACAGGGCTACTATTTCTCGAAGCCCGTACCTCCGGAGGAATTCGAGAAATTCATCGAAGACAGGATAAATCACACACTGTAATATATCGGGAAGAAGGGGAACATATATGATAACCATTGAAAATCTCAGAGCATACGGCGCCAATGTCGATGAGGGAGTAAAGAGATGCCTCGACGACGAGGAGTTCTATCTCGACCTTGTAAAGAGCACGGTCGCCGACGACAGGCTGTCGGAGCTCGAACAGTGCCTTGCGGCAAAGGACTTCGACAAGGCGTTCGAGGTGGCGCACGCGCTGAAAGGAATGTACGGGAATATTTCGATAACGCCCGTATATGAGCCCATAAGCCGGATCACCGAGCTGCTCCGCGACAGAAAGGACGTCGATTATTCGGAGCTTCTCGCTGAAGCGAAGGAGCAGAAGCAAAAGCTCGATGAGATGGATGCGGCGAGAGAGTGATCCGCAAAGAAACGGATGAAAGGGACAGTTATATGAAAACATCCATGAAAAAACGCCTGATGAGGCTTGGTATATTGTGCGCGGGCATAGGCTCGTTCGCGGTGGCGCTGGCGGCATCGCTGCTGATACTGCTTATAGAAGGGCAGTTCTCCTCAGCCTTCGGAGCCACGATAGCCGGGGCGGTCGTAAGCTCGATGAAGGAGGAATGTGAATATCTGGCCAACGGTCTGCGTGACGCGGAGCCGGGTGAGCACAGCGATATCTTCGACAATGTGTTCGTGCTCGGTGACAGCACCGGATATGATTACAGCGACTTCATCAGCGACAGCAGAAGCCTTTCCTCGGGCGGTGTGAATTACACCTATATCGCGTCCGCGAAGCTGAATATCGTTGCTCTGAACAGAGGAAACGATATAATAGTGGGCGAGCTCGACCAGACCTACTTCGACTACGCGGTCAATATCATGGGCGGCGAAGGTACATACGGCTTTGTGATAAACAGCGACACGGGCAAGATACTGCTCTCGAGCGACAAGAGCAAGATCGGCGGCACAATATCGGGCGACCCGACTTATGCCGAGGTGTTCTCCGCGGCTAAGTCCCACAAACCGGCAAGCAGCGGCAGCGCCTTCTCCAAGGTGCTGGTATATTCCGCTCCCGTGACCGGTCACCCCGAATTCACGATCATCTACTGCACCGACGCCTCAAACGTGTACCGCACCGGCAAGATCGGCATTACGCTGATGTTCCTGTGGGCGATAATACTGACGGTCACAGCGATCATAGTTTCGATAGGTGTCGCAAAGAAGATATCCGAGTCGATCAATCCCACGGTCGAGTGCCTCGACAAGTTCTCGAAGGGCGAGATTGAAACATCGTTCAAAGCCAAGGACCGCGGCGACGAGACCGAGGCGCTGTCTGTTGCGATGGAGAAGACTATCGCCAACCTCGGTATGTATATAAGAGATATTGACACTATCCTTTCGGGCATATCCGACGGCGACCTCACCGTGGAGAGCAGCTGCGTATATGAGGGCGACTTCAACAATATCAAGCGCTCTCTCGACAAGATATCCGTATCTCTCAAGGATACCATAGGCACGATCAGACAGGCGGGCGAGCAGGTCAACAGCGGAGTCGGTATGCTGGCGACCGGAGCCCAGAGCCTTGCGAACAATTCCTCCACGGAAGCGAGCACTATCAGGGAGCTTGATGCCCTTGTGAAGAACATCAACGAAAACGTTACGGCCAACGCGGAAATGACCGACCGTATGCGCGGGCTCTCCGAGCAGACGGTCCGCGATGTCGAGAACGGCAACGCGAGTATGCGTGACCTCAGCGACGCCATTGAGGATATCCGCAAGGCGTCCGAGGAGATACAGACTATCGCGAAGCTGATAGACGACATAGCGTTCCAGACCAATATACTCGCCCTCAACGCCGCTGTCGAGGCTGCGCGCGCGGGTGACGCGGGCAAGGGCTTCGCGGTAGTTGCGGACGAGGTGCGCAACCTCGCAAGCAAGTCCGCCGAGGCAGCGAAGGACGCGGTACAGGTCATCGGCAGATGCGTGGCGGCTGTGGATCGCGGTGTACAGCTCAACGATTCCGCGAGCAGATCGCTGTCCGAAGTCAGCCGGTCGGTACAGGAATTCAGTATGCTCGTCGGCAAGGTCGCGGAGTCGTCCGATCAGCAGGCGCGTGATATCGGCACCGTGAACACGGGACTTACGGATATAACCTCCGTTATCCAGAGCAACGCTGCGACCGCCGAGGAATCCGCCGCAAGCACCGAACAGCTCGCAAGTCAGGCGCAGATACTCGATCAGCAGCTGAGGCATTTCAATATATGAGATTTGTGATACAGCGCGTAACGGAGGCTTCCGTTGCGGTGGACAATGAAACGGTAGGCAGTATCGGGCAGGGCTTCCTTGTTCTGATAGGTGTAGCGCAGACCGATACGAAAGAGATCGCCGACAAGATGATTAAGAAGATGCTCGCGCTGCGCATATTCGACGACGAGAACGGCAAGACCAATCTCCCGCTGGAGGCAGTGAGCGGCGAGCTCCTGCTGATATCGCAGTTCACGCTTTACGCAGACTGCCGTCACGGTAACAGGCCGTCGTTCATTTTTGCGGGGGCTCCCGATATGGCGGAGGAGCTCTATGAGTACATCTGCGCGGAGTGCGCAAAAAGCTTCCGCACGCAGAAGGGCGTATTCGGCGCGGAAATGAAGGTCAGTCTGCTGAACGACGGGCCGTTCACGATAATACTTGACAGCGATGTCATAGTCAAGGGAGACAGAAATGGAAACGGATAAGCTCAATTTCGGAGTTGACGGCGACAGCATAACCGCGGGCGAGCAGTGGTCGCATCATGTGTATAAGAGACTCGGCTTCGCGTCGCATCACAATGTGGCGGTGGGCAGCGCGGTATGGTACAAGCGCACCATAGAAACGCCGTCGGGCAGCGTAACGACGCAGGACTATGACAGCCCGGATTTTGCGGGTATAAGCGGAGGCTGGCTCCCGACGGACGACGGGAATGAGCTCCTGATGCGCGCGAACAACTGCGCGGTGGTGCATATACAGCACTTCCTGTCCGACGTAAGGAAAGGCATCGCCCCGAAGCCCGACGTTTTCGCGTTCGCAATGGGAACGAACGACGATATCGGCTGTCTCGGAGACCCGGAGAAAGCGCTGAAAGGCAAAACTCTCGGGGACAACAAGGATATCGACCTGTTCACCGAGGCGGGAGCTATGCGCTGGTGCATACAGACGATAGCGGAGAATTTCCCGGACGCGCGGATATTCGTGCTTACTCCCATACAGACAGCCGACCCCGCGCACAATGCGAAGATCGAGAAGCAGATAAACGATGTCTTCATACCGGTGACGAACGCGATGAGCGTCCGGCTCGTGGATTGCTTTCACAATTCCGGCATCTGTGAAAAGTTTGAGGTCATAGGCGGCGAGGGCAGATACCTGCGCGACGGGCTCCACCCCAAGGAGAACGGACAGGCGCTCGAGGGAGCCTTTGCGGCTATGGAAATAAGAAATCACCTGTTTTAACGGAGGAACGAACGATGACATTTGATGAACTTCTGGCAGATGTAAGGAAAAAAGCGGAAAAGATCGACGCTTCGGGCGTGGATTTTCTTGCCGTGCAGGTCAACATCACCGGCGATAACGGCGGTGTGTTCTACGTCGAGATAAAGAACGGAAAGATCAGCATCGAGCCCTATCCGTACAACGACAGAAATTGCGAGATAACCATATCCGGCGATAATTTCCTCAAGCTGATAAACGGCAAGCTTGACGCCGTAGCCGCCTTCACACTCGGCAAACTCAAAGTCGGCGGCGATGTCGGTAAAGCCCTCGAGTTTTCCAAACTACTCAAAAAGTGATCGCTCGAG
>CAMVBT010000162.1 GCA_947165805.1 uncultured Clostridia bacterium | reverse complement strand
TATTATACCATAGGAGGGTGTTTTTGTCACTGTACGTTTTTACTGGTTCGGTTCATACCGCTGTCTGGAGCTTTTGTTCTGTCCGTTTTTATCCGAATGTACTATACTCCCGTATATCGCTTTATACAATGGAAAATATTGATCCGAGATCCTATCTTTTCCTGCAAACAACAGTCACCCGCATCTCGCCGTCACATATCTCCGCGAAAATATCGCCTCCCATTGCCGACATAAGACTGCGGCAGATGTACAATCCGAGACCGCTGCCGTCCTTGGAGCCCGCGTTGGAACCGCGCCAGAAGCTGTCGAAGATATGCGGGAGCTCGTCTTCGGGCAGGGTACACCCGCTGTTCGAGACGGTCACAAGGCGGCAGTCCTCCTCGTCGGAGAATGTGACGCGGATATAATGGCCGTCGCCGTATTTTATCGCGTTTTCGATGATGTTCCGCAGTACCTCGCCAAGCCTGTCGGCATCGCCGCTTATGATGCAGTCCGGGAACTCCGCAACGGTAAATACCGTCCCCGACAGCTTGTCCACGAAGAACGTTTTTACCCGCTCCGTCACCTCGGATAAATAAAACTCGCCGTCCTTAACATCAAAGCGCATTATGTCTTCGGTGTTCGCGCGCATTATCTCGCCGACCATCTTTTCGATCTCTACCGCGTTTGCTGCGATCCTTTCCGCGGTTTCACGCTGCTTTCCGGGATCGGGGTAGAGCCCGCGGCTGAGCGCCTGCGCGGAGAGCTTTATCGCGGACAGCGGCGTCTTTATGTCGTGGGACAGTGACATAAGCATCGTCTTTTTTTCTTTTTGCAGCTCCAGCTCCGTCTGCTTCGTATGCTCAAGCTTTTCGCGCAGCATATCGAGCCCCCAGATGAAACGCCCGAAATACCCGCTTTTCCGCTCCTTCAGCGGCACTGCGAGGTCGCCCTTCGCAAGCTCGAGCGGCATCTCCCGTATCTCGGCGAACGGCTTTATAACGGTCTGCCGCAGATAGATCAGCGTACCGAGAAGCATCACCGCGAATGCCGCTGCAGTGCAGTTCGCGTACAGCCTCCCGTTATCCCTGTTTTTTTCCTCATACTCGATACGGTATAGTTTCCCGTTTATCTCGCGTATGACATAATCGTTCCGTGAGACGTAAAAGCTCTCGCCGCCGGTCTGCGGATATATCCCGACAAGTGTCTCATAGCAGCCTGTATCGGGGATCTCTCCGGTGTCGGCGACCACCCGGACAACACGGTTTATCTCGACGTTGTGCTTTTTCGTGCCGCTGTCGGCATCGGGAACAGAGTTTATGACTATAAACACTGCCGCTATCAGCACCGTCACAATAATGATAAGTCTGTCAAATTTCTTCATATCAGCTTTCCCAGCGGTAGCCCTTACCCCACACTGTCAGAATATGTACCGGTCTTTTCGGATCCTGCTCGATCTTCTCGCGCAGCCGGTTTATATGCACGGTGAGCGTCTGCTGCTCAGAATCGCTGTCTATGCCCCATACCGCGTTGAACAGGCGCTCCTTGGTGAGCGTCTGACCTTTGTTTTCAATCAGCATTTTCAGCAGCTCGAACTCTTTTGCCGTCATTTCGAGGGGAGTTCCGTTCTTTATAGCCCTCTCCGCCGCGAGGTCGAGGATAAGGTCTCCCTCGGTCATCTTGTCATCGGCAAATCTGCGCCGGAATATGCCCTTAATTTTCGCGAGCAGTATGTCGATATCGTAGGGCTTTTCTATGTAATCGTCGGCGCCGAGGATAAGGCCGTTCAGCTTGTCCTCCTTGCTGACCCGGGCGGTCAGCATAATGATCGGAGTGTTGCCGCTCTTGCGTATCGCTTCGCACACCGCGAATCCGTCGATGCCCGGCAGGTTTATATCGAGCAGAACAAGCCTTGCCCCGTACTTTTCGTACAGAGACAAGGCTTTTTCACCGTTTTCCGCGGCACTGACGGTGTACCCGTCGGCACGCAGAAAATCGGTAAGGAGCTGCTGCAATTCTTTGTTGTCTTCGACTATAAGTATATCCACGTCACCAACCCATTTCCATAAGCCAGTTATTAAGTCCGCGCTCGCGGTCGCGGATCGTGTCTTCTTTCTTTATATTATACTCCCCTTTTATGTTCCCGTCAACTATAAATAATACTCTTGTGCATTTTGCCGCTACTTTTGCGTCGTGAGTAACGAGCATTATTGTCGTGCCGTCCTCGTTGAGCTTGGTCAGCTCTTCCATTACCTCATCGGAAGATGCCCGGTTGAGCGCTCCGGTCGGCTCGTCGGCAAAGATCATCTTCGGGTCGTTTATCATGCTGCGGCAGATGCACGCGCGCTGGAGCTGACCGCCCGAGACCTCGTTGATGTCATTGTCGGCTGTGTCCTCTATACCGAGCCTGCGCATCAGCGCACGGCCGCGTCCGGTTATCTCCGCGCGGCTCTCCTTCCTCTTGTCGGTCTTGCAGGCGGGAAGTATCACGTTGTCAAGCACAGTCAGGTTTTTCAGCATATACATCTGCTGGAATATGAAGCCCATATCGTCAAGGCGCAGCTTCGCGAGCTCGTCGTCTTTCAGCTTCGAGATATCCTTCCCGCAGAACTTCACTGTCCCCGCGGTCATTCTGTCCATTCCCGAGACCGTGTAGAGCAGGGTAGACTTGCCCGAGCCCGACGGTCCCATTACCGCGACCATTTCGCCCTCGGATATGCTGAGATCAACGTTGCGCAGTACGTTGTTCTGACGCTTGTTGACTATGTATGTCTTGCAGAGGTCTTTTACTTCGAGTATCTTTTCCATTGTCCGTTCTCCTTATTCGATATCCGCTGTGTCAGAAGACTTTATGGTGTTGGTGTAAAGGGCTGTCGCTGCCGCCGCAAGTACCGTTACGGCAATTGTTATCAGCGGGTAGAGCACGAATATCTCCGCTGCTCTTACCTCATAGCCCACGCCGTTCACCGCGCCCATGATGCCCATTATCGGGTCTATCGTCAGCTTCGTGAGCGGCAGGCACAGTGCGCCGGCAAGCAGGGAAGACAATACAGCCACTGCCGCAAAGCGCAGGGTGTGGTGCGCTATGACCGAGCTGTTCTTAAAACCTATCGCCTTCATAAGCGCTATCTCCGCTTTCTCGCGGGAGATGAACGAGCGCTCCATAAGCACGGCTATCAGTATGACTATCAGGAGAGTAACAATAAGTATCATATTCTTTACCGCCGCAATAGTGTCCGACGTACCGGTGCAGTCCTTGACGAACTCCGCGGCATTGAATACATTTTTCGTGTCATAAATGTCCTTGAGCAGCTCTACCCGCCTGTCGATCTCGTCTTTGCCCGGGTGATCGTCGAAGTCTATCTGAAAGGAATACGCAGACGAAGGTTGAAGCCCGTTCACATCAAAGCTTTCATGCAGTCTCCCTGTCTTTCCGAGCTGCCCGAAACTCTGGAAAAGAGCTGTTATGATGCATTTTCTGTTCTCACCATTCACCGTCAGGGTCACGGTATCGCCTATCCTTGCGCCAAGTCGTTCGGCGACCGGGTATGTGAGTGCGATCTCGTTGTCATACATTGGCGCTGTGCCTTCCTCATAAACATAATCGGAAGCGTGGGTCTGAGGGCATATCTGGAATACCATATTCGTCTTTTCGCAGCCGAAGCTCACCGGTATCGTGTACATTCTTTCAACGTGTATTTTGCCGGGCATACCGTTTTCGGCAAGCGTCTTTTCGAGCTCATCGAATGAATGCCGGAGACGTTCGTTCCCGTTAGCTGGGTCGCCCATAGCTTCCATAACATCGCCGGTCATTGTTATGTACACATCGCTTTTTGTTGTCCCGAACAGGAAAAGCAGCTTTTCGCTGTTCAGCGTATTTGCCGTGTTTGCGAGTATCATTACCAACATAAGCAGGATCGCGAATACGACGGTGATTATGCCGTATTGCTTCGGGCTGCTGATGATGTCGTTGAGCGCGAGGAACGGGACTGCACCGAGACGGTTTTTACCGAGGTGCATTATGCTCTTCTTGCGGAAGCGCTCACCGGTCTGTCCGCTGCGGACAGCGTCGATAGGCGACATCTTCTTTATCCTGCGGGTGCTGCCCCAGCAGAACAGCATTATGATACCTACTACCGCGATGCAGCACAGCAGCGCTGTAAGCGCAGAATTCTCCGTTCCGAGCACCATTGTTTCGGAAACACTTGCGAGCAGCATATCGCCGAAGGGGAGACTGCATATAAATCCTATCAGCGCACCGACTATGGAGATACCGAGATATTTTACAAGATAAAGTCCGCGTATCCGGCTGTTCTTTATGCCGATAGCCTTCATTACGCCGATCTCGCGGAACTCTTCCTCCAGTGTGAAGCCGATAGTGAACTTCAGCACCACGAATGCGGCAAGTATCAGGCAAACGCTTACTATCAGCAGCAGTGCAGCCACGATCATCGACATCACATACGCGAGTCTCATCTGCCCGACATCTATGCTCAGCAGTATGCCGTTCGCATCGGCAAGCGACGCTTCGAGGGCGGGTACATCGTCGGTGTCGATATAGTAGGTGCTTCCGGCGGAGAGTTCTGCGTATTCATCGGAGTTAAGCACTGCGTAATCCTGCGAGTTCAGTATAAAGCGAGTGTTCGCCGCAAATTCGGCACCGAGGAACGCGTCTTTCGCAAAGCCCGCGTATTCAAGTTCAAGCTCCGCGTTTCCGAACTTCACCGTGAATTTATCGCCGACCCCGATACCGCTCATTTTGGGGACGTTTCCCGAGATATACGCTTTGCCGCGTTCAACGGCGGTGATATTTTCATTGGCGGAGTCAAAGTAGTTCAGCTTCGTTTTGTCCACCGACATTATGAAGATCGTGTTTGTGGTATCGGCAAGGTATTCGCCGTTTCGCTTGAAATTCGTTCTGTCGGCGAACAATGCGGGTTCGCGGCGGACATCGGTGACATACGGCTCATTCAGCAGCCTCTGCTCCATATCGGAATTTGCGCTGTCGAGCGTGACTACGAAGTAGTCGGACATTCCCGCCTTTTCAAAGTAATAGTCTATACCCGTCGATACCGCAATGATGTTGTTCACGCTGCTTGCTGCGAACATCGCCGAGAGTATCACGAAAAGCAGCACTATCACGTTCATGGTCTTCTTGCGTTTCAGATCTTTTTTCAGTATATTCAGATACATCGTATCACCTTTCTTATTTGTCCTCGTCGTTGCCGCCGAAGGGGTGCAGCAGCTTGTTCCTGATGTTCGATGCGATCAGCTGCGATGCTGTGTCCGATATCTGCTTTGCAGTTTCATCGTCGGTGTCGAGTTTTTCTTTTATCTCTGCAACAACGGCGAGCTTGCTGTTCTTTCCTGCTAAGTGGTGGGATTCCATTATTTCGTTTACCTGCACAGCCTGTTCTTCGGTGATGTTTGCGGTCTCCGCGAGCTGCCTGATAAATACTGTTCTGTTCATGAGCTTTTCCTCCGTTCTGTTGTTGTTTCCTTACCTTATGCTTTTATTATATCATGAAATTATTAAATAATCATTAAATAATTTCATTTGCTTTTTTCTGATCTATGTGGTATAATTTGATATAACAGATCGGGAGCCGAGGAGTTGACAGACTGTGACAACAGAATACAGAAAAGCCGTAGCAGAAGACGCGGAAATGCTTATAAATATCTACAATGCTTCATTTTACAGCGATCATATAAGATTCGGCGCGTGCCCCGGGTACGGTAAAACGACAGAAATGATGAAAGCATCAATTGCAGATCATCCGAAATATATCATACTGTGCGATGACAGACCTGTCGGATGCGTTTCCTGTAAAATGCAGGGACCGGGAGTGTATGAGATAACCTGCCTGTGCATCGTTCCGGAGTATCAGGGCAAAGGATTGGGTACACAGGCAGTACGGTTTGTAAAGACTCTTTATGAGGATTGGGAGAAGATAACTTTAGTAACACCTGTGGACA
>CAMVBT010000161.1 GCA_947165805.1 uncultured Clostridia bacterium | reverse complement strand
CACCGCGAAGGAAAAGACCGAGCTGATGCCCGATATCACCGCGAGAGTGGTGAGCGAGTTCCTGCCGGTGCTTGACAGCCTCGAAAGAGCGCTTGCCGCGGACTGTGCGGACGAGACCTACAAGAAGGGCGTACAGATGATAAACGACACCTTTGTTGAGACCCTCGAAAAGCTCGGCGTCGAAAAGGTGCCGACCGAGGACTTCGACCCGTCGATGCATCAGGCAGTCCAGCAGGTGCAGAGCGACGACCATGAGAGCGGCAAGATAGTAAGCGTGTTCCAGAACGGCTACCGCATAGGCAGCAAGGTATTAAGATTCGCAATGGTTTCCGTTGCGCAGTAAAAACTGTTAAAAAATCACTTTAAATAAACAGGAGGCAATTATTATGAGCAAGATAATAGGTATCGATCTTGGTACGACAAACTCGTGCGTATCCGTTATAGAGGGCGGCGAGGCAACAGTCATCACCAACAGCGAGGGCAGCAGAACAACTCCCTCGGTAGTAGCGTTCACAAAGGACGGCGAGAGACTTGTAGGTCAGCTCGCAAAGAACCAGGCGGTCACAAACCCCGAAAGAACAGTCATTTCTATCAAGCGCCACATGGGCAGCGACTATAAGGTAGAGATCGACGGCAAGAAGTACACTCCTCAGGAGATATCCGCGATGATACTCCAGAAGCTCAAGACCGAAGCGGAGAGCTACCTCGGCGAGAAGGTCACCGACGCGGTCATCACAGTCCCGGCATACTTCACCGACTCGCAGAGACAGGCGACAAAGGACGCCGGCCAGATCGCGGGCCTGAAAGTTCACAGGATCATCAACGAACCGACAGCGGCGGCGCTCGCATACGGCATCGACAAGGAGAACGATCAGAAGATCGTCGTATATGACCTCGGCGGCGGTACATTCGATGTATCCGTTATCGAGATAGGCGACGGCGTTCAGGAAGTTCTCGCCACAGCCGGCAACAACAAGCTCGGCGGCGACGACTTCGACCAGAGAGTCATCGACTTCCTCGTAGGCGAATTCAGAAAGTCCGACGGCATAGACCTGCGCAATGACAAGTTCGCTATGCAGAGACTCAAGGACGAGGCTGAAAAGGCAAAGATAGCTCTTTCCAACTCGACCTCCGTCAACGTCAATATCCCTTATATCACAGCGGACGCGACAGGCCCGAAGCACCTGAACGTAACTCTCACAAGAGCAAAGTTTAACGAGCTCACCGCGGACCTCGTGGAAGCCACAATGGGTCCGCTGAAGCAGGCGGTAAGCGACTCCGGCCTCAAGCTGAACGAGATCGACAAGATACTTCTCGTCGGCGGTTCCACCAGAATACCCGCTGTTCAGGAAGCCGTAAAGAACTACCTCGGCAAGGAGCCCTTCAAGGGCATCAACCCCGATGAGTGCGTGGCTATGGGCGCGGCTCTGCAGGGCGGCGTTCTCAACAAGGAAGTCACCGGACTCCTGCTGCTCGATGTAACGCCTCTGTCCCTCGGTATCGAGACACTCGGCGGCGTATGCACAAGAATGATCGAGAGAAACACCACTATCCCGACCAAGAAGACACAGGTATACTCCACCGCTGTCGATAATCAGGACAGCGTTGATATCAATATCCTTCAGGGCGAGCGTGAATTCGCGAAGGACAACAAGTCCATAGGCACATTCCGTCTCGACGGCATCGCTCCCGCTCCCAGAGGCGTACCGCAGATCGAGGTAACGTTCGATATAGACGCGAACGGTATCGTCAACGTATCCGCCAAGGATCTCGGCACCGGCAAGGAGCAGCACATCAGCATCACGGCTTCCACCAACATGAGCAAGGAAGACATAGACCGCGCCGTAAAGGACGCGGAGGCTTATGCCGCTGAGGACGCGAAGAGGAAGGAAGAGGTCGACGCGCGCAACGAGGCCGACCAGATGGTATATCAGGTCGAGAAGTCGATGAACGATTTCGGCGACAAGGTGACACAGTCCGACAAGGACGCCGTTAACCCGAAGATCGAAGCGCTCAAGGAAGCTCTCAAGGGCAGCGACATCAACGCTATCAAGAACGCGAAGGACGAACTCCAGAAGGCGTTCTATGAGGTAGCCCAGAAGGTTTACCAGCAGACGGGCGGTCAGCCCGGAGCCGCGGCAGGACCCGACGTAAGCGGTCAGGGTACGAGCGGTATGGGCGGCAGTCCCGACGACAACATCGTTGACGCGGATTACAAGGACGCAAATTAACGTATAAAGCACAGTGCTGCCGGGCAGATGTTTCCCGGCAGCACGATGCTGTTTGTGAACGGGTGATGATGAAAGCCCTGCAGTTGTGAGCCGTTCAGCGTTCACTGTTCACTATTCATTTTTTCCGGAGGTAGGTTATGGCGGAAAAACGAGATTATTATGAAGTGCTCGGCATACAGAAGGGCGCTTCCGAGGACGAGATAAAAAAAGCATACCGCAAAATGGCGAAGATGTACCACCCCGACCTTCACCCCGAGGCCGCGGAGAAGTTCAAGGAGGTAAACGAAGCCAACGATGTGCTCTCCGACCCGCAGAAGAGGCAGCGCTACGACCAGTTCGGTCACGCGGGCGTCGATCCGTCATACGGCGCGGGCGCGGGAGGCGGATTCGGAGGCTTCGGCGGATTCGGAGGCTTCAGCGACGGCGAGGGCATAGACCTCGGAGATATCTTCGACCAGTTCTTCGGCGGCGGTATGGGAGCGTCAAGACAGAGCTCCAACCCCAACGCCGCGAGAAGAGGCGCGGACTGCTCGGTGAACGCCACGATCTCGTTCATGGAGGCCTGCAAGGGCACGAAAATAGATATCACATTCTCGCGCGTGGAGGTCTGCGACACCTGCAACGGCAGCGGAGCAAAGCCCGGTACGGCTCCCAAGACCTGTACGGACTGCGGCGGAACGGGTAAGATACGCTTCAACCAGCGCACACTGTTCGGCACCATGGCCTCGACAAAAGCCTGCACCAAGTGCGGAGGCCGCGGCAAGATCATAGAGACACCGTGCCAGACCTGCCGCGGAAACGGACGTATCAACAAGAACGCGACCGTTTCCGTCAATGTGCCGGCGGGCATCGACGACGGGCAGATACTGCGCGTAGCCGGTCAGGGCGGTGTAGGCATGAACGGCGGTCAGCGCGGCGATCTGAACGTCCGCATCAGCGTGACGAAGAACCCGCTCTTCGAGAGAAAGGGCTTCGATGTATGGACGGAGATACCGATAACCTATTCGCAGGCGGTGCTCGGCGACGAGATCACGGTGCCTACGATAGACGGCAACGTTACTTACACCGTGCCGGCGGGAACTCAGCCGGAGACGGTATTCAGACTGCGCGGCAAGGGTATCCAGCGGCTCCAGCGTGAGGGCAGGGGCGACCAGCTCGTCAAGGTGACGCTCGAAGTCCCGAAGAACCTGAACAAGAAGCAAAAGGACGCGCTCATCGCGTTCTCCGAGCAGCTGACAGAGAAGAATTACGAGAAGCAGACCGGCTTCATGGATAAACTAAAGAAATTCACGGACGACGTGAAAAAGAATTTCGGAATGTGATGACATATCTTCCCCGATGAAGCATGATGACTTCATCGGGGAATTTTGTATGGGTAAAATCAACAAAAAAGGCGATGTTGTTTAAGTCAAACTTACAAAATCTCCATATATTATTTACAAGCGCGGAATTTTGTGATATTATATAGTAAGCGAGTATGCGCTTTTTTCTACTATTATATATAATGGAGCGTGTTTAGAAGAGTATGAAGATCAAGGTTAAACTTATCATTGTAGCGGCAATTATGCTGGTTGTCACGGTCGCGGCGTTCAGCGTATTCCTGAGCCTGCAGCTCGAGACCACCGCGCAGACTATGTTCCAGGGCTACCTCTCTGGTATCGCCAGAGAGCAGGCATTCACTGTCGGGGATTATACCGCTGATACCGCGGCAAGGTTTGACGTCGTTGCGTCGCTGCCCGGAATAAACAAGTTCACGTCCGGCACATACAGCTCCGGAAGCGCGGAATACAAGGCCGCCGAGTCGGAGTTCAACGCGCTGATAAACGAAAAGGACGGTCCGCTGATCGGTGCGGTCGTATATAAGGACAACGGCGACGTTCTCCTCGCCTGCGGCCTCAACAGCACAGTGACAAAGGCAGAGGGCATCTGCAATACCGCGGCTCCCGACAAGATGCCTGTCATCTTCACGGCAGAGGGTCTCAAGAACTATCAGCTTTCCGTAAAGGCAAAGGTGAACAGCTGCAACGTGGGTCTCGTGTTCCATAACAAGGGCATCTCCCAGATCGTGCAGCAGTCCAAGGGCCTTGTGTTCCTCGTTGACCCGCTCGGCAACATCGCCACGACAGGTCAGACCTACGGCGGCAACTATGAAGACAACAGCGCTACTTCACAGTTCAGCATATACAAGGATCTCGTTTCCGCGGCGACCGCCGATCCCGCGAAGTTCACTTCCGACGACGGCACCATGATCGCTTACGCCGTAGCAGCCGACAACGGCTGGAAGTCCGTTTGCTATCAGGAAGCCAACAAGTACAAGAGCTACTCTCATTCCGCGACGTCCGCTGTTACGGGTGTTGCGGTAGCAATGGTAGTTATCTGCCTCATTGCTGTCATAGTCCTCATAATCATCGTTACAAAGCCTTTCTACAAAATACAGGAAACACTGCTCAAGATCAGCCGCGGCGACCACGAAGCACGCGTCGAGATCATGTCCCACAACGAGTACGGCGACATCGCGCGTGTATTCAACGATATCGTTGATAACATCATAGTCAGTGAGTCCCGTTACAGAACGATCATCGAGATGTCCGACAACATCATCTTCGAGTGGAACCTCCAGACGAAGGAAGTCAACTTCTCGAACAACTTCAACAAGAAGTTCAGCTACCGCGCTCCGTCCGAGCACTTCGCGGATTCCTTCCTCATCAAGTGCAAGGTGCACCCCGAAGACGCGGACAGATATACCTCCGATCTCCAGAAGCTCGAAAAGGGCGAGAACTTCAAGCACAACGAATACCGCATCAAGAACATCTACGGCGACTATATCTGGGTACTTATCCGTACATCGTCCATTCTTGACGCGGAGGGCAAGACGATCAAGATCGTCGGCGTTATCGTTGATATCGACCGTGCGAAGAAGAGCGAGAATATCCTTACGGCGCGCGCGTCGTTCGATTCCCTTACCAACGTATTCAACCGCGAGACTATCGAGACCGCTATCAACAACGAGATCGAGCTTATCGCGGCAAGAAAGAGCGAGTTCGCTATACTGTTCGTCGATATCGACGACTTTAAGTTCTTCAATGACCAGTACAGCCACGCTACCGGCGACCAGGTGCTCAGATTTACGGCTACGACAGTCAAGAACGCTGTCGGCGACAAGGGCATGGTCGGACGCTACGGCGGTGATGAGTTCATCGTCTGCGTAAAGGACGCGGATACCAACGATCCGGCGGTCATTGCGGAGCAGATACTCACCACGCTGAAGGAAGGCTTCGACAGCGACTCCGGCGATCACCTCTCCGTCAACGTTTCTATCGGTATCTCCGTTATCAGGGACAACACCAAGCGTGTTGAGGAGATCATCGGTCAGGCCGACGACGCGATGTACAAGATCAAGAAGAGCGGTAAGTCGAACTTCGGTTTCCTTGAGACTTAAGATCTTCGGTAATAGCATATGTGGGGCGGTCGGAAGACTGCCCCGCTTTTTATGGGAGAAGAGATGGGGCAGTCCGAGTCCTTACCTGAACGGGATAAAGGTCACAGAGAATGATTTAAATTAAAATCGCTTTAATGCAGTGTGAGTGAATATTTACCAATGGGCAGGGCATAATATAACGGTAAAATGACGTAATTGTAGAATGTGGAAAAAGCCCTTGACAAACACCGTCGGCTGTGATATAATAACACCATTCCGCCACGGAAATCGCCAAAAGTCGAAAACGAAAAAAATCAAAGAAATTTGA
>CAMVBT010000160.1 GCA_947165805.1 uncultured Clostridia bacterium | reverse complement strand
AAACCACGGCCTGCATCAGATGCGGCAGATGCGTGAGAGCGTGTTCAATGGGTCTGATGCCGACAGAGCTTGAGCACGCTTATGACCGGAGAGATGTAGAAATGCTAAGACGCCTGCATATAGACCTGTGCATGAACTGCGGAGCCTGTTCTTATGTATGCCCCGCGAAACGCAGCCTTTCGGAAAAGAACCAGCTTGCGAAGATACTTGTAAAAAAGAGCTCGGCAATAAAACAATAAAGAACGAAAGACGAGATAACAGATGTCAGCGTTACTGATAGAACCGTCACCTCATATAAAGAGCACGCTAACGACACAGAAGATAATGCTGAATGTACTTATAGCGCTTTTGCCGTCCGTGATCGCCGGAACGGTGATATTCGGAACGAGAGCGCTTGTTCTTGTTGTTCTTTGCGCGGCATTCTGTGTTATCTCTGAATATCTGTTCAATGTCATCACAAAGCGTCAGCAGACTGTATCTGACCTGTCGGCTGTTGTGACCGGCGTTCTGCTCGGATTGAACCTGCCTCCGTCGCTGCCGGTATATATGGCGGCAATAGGCTGTTTTGCTGCTATTGTGGTGGTGAAGCAGTTCTTCGGCGGTATAGGTCAGAATTTCGCAAATCCCGCTATCACTGCCAGAATAATCCTTATGCTCTCATTCGGGCGCTATATGACCACATGGACGAAGCCGTTCCCGTTCGGAATGAGCGCGGCTGACGCAGTTTCTTCGGCTACAGTGCTTTCCGGTCCGGAAACTATGCCGTCATACATAGATATGTTTCTCGGAAACCGCGCGGGCTGTATAGGCGAGACCTGTATCGCGGCTCTGCTTCTCGGAGGTCTGTACCTTATCGTTCGTGGCATTATCGACCCTGTTACACCCGCGGCTTTCATCGGTACTGTGGCTTTATGCGCGTTTATAGGCGGTTATGATGCGCCGACTCAGTTAATGGCGGGCGGATTGGTGCTGGGAGCTTTCTTTATGGCGACAGATTATTCCACGACACCCATTACACGGGCAGGAAAGCTTATATTCGCGGTGGGCTGCGGACTTATTACCTCCGTGATACGCTTTTTCGGCGTATATCCCGAGGGAGTGTCGTTCTCGATATTGATAATGAATATCCTCACTCCGCTTATCGACCGCTATGTGCGCCCAAAGCCGTTCGGCCTGACAAAGGGGGCGAAGGAATGACACTGAAACCCGCAATAGTGCTTTCCGCAGTCACCACTATCGTTTCCGCTCTTCTTATCACCGCTCATAATCTGACCTATGTCGATACCTCGGGAATAATTACGCCTAAGCTTGAAGAAAAGTGCGTTTCGCTTATGGGCAGCGGAAATTATACGATAGTTTCCGACTGGCTCGAAGCCGGATATGTCATAGAAAAGCCCGACAGCATAAACAAGCTTATACTCAAGGACGACGGAGCCGCCGCGTTTGAGATAATTGCCGACGGCTACAATAAAGGCGGCCTTGATCTGCTGATCGCCATGAATAATGACGGCAGCATACGTGGCATAGAGGTCGTTTCAATCACGGAAACTCCGGGTCTTGGTACGAACGTTAACGACACCGCGTTTTTATCGGCCTTTGAGGGGATCAATGACAAAGCGGTCATAGTCAGGAAAACACCCGGCTCTCCCAGTGAGGTCGAAGCCGTGACCGGCGCGACATATTCATCAAAAGGCGTAGCTTCCGCGGTCAATACGGCGATAAGCGTTTACAGGGAAATGAGGGCTTTAAAATGAGCTATATGAAGGAGTTCACCAAAGGACTTTTAAAGGAAAACCCCAACCTTGTTATGCTGCTCGGAATGTGTCCGACACTCGCGGTGACAACTATGGCGCAGAACGGTCTCGGAATGGGTCTGGCGACTACATTTGTGCTTGTATGCTCCAATCTTGTCATCTCGCTGCTGAAAAAGGTGATACCGGACGCGGTGCGTCTGCCTTGCTTCATAGTTATAATCGCAGGCTTTGTCACATTCGTCAGCATTATGCTCGATTCGTTACTGCCCGAACTTTCCGAATCCCTCGGAGTATTTCTTAGCCTTATCACGGTCAACTGCATAATTCTCGGGCGTGCCGAAATGTTCGCAAGCAAAAACAAGGTCATACCCTCGATACTTGACGGTCTCGGAATGGGGCTGGGCTTCACGCTGTCGCTTATCGCGGTGGGCTCTGTCCGCGAACTGCTAGGTACGGGTAAGATATTCGGGCTCCATATCGCACCGGACATGATAGAACCCATGACAATATTCATTCTTCCGGCTGGAGGCTTCTTCACGCTTGGCTGTATTATAGCTATAATTGGAGTAATTACGAAGAAGAAGCCGAAAAAGGCCGGCTGTGAAGGCTGTCCGTCCCGTGCGGTCTGCAAACAGCCTGAATGCGGGAAGGAGACTGCGTAATGGAGCTTGTCAGAGATCTGATGATAATTCTCTTTACCGGCATCCTGACAGAGAATTTTATCCTCAATAAGTTTTACGGTATCTGTCCGTTCCTTGGTGTGTCAAAGACATCGGAAGGAGCGCTCGGAATGGGCGTGGCGGTAACGTTTGTAATGGTCGGAGCAAGTGCCGTCACTTACCCGATATATCATTTTGTGCTTTTGCCGCTGCATACAGAGTATCTCAAAACTGTCTGCTTTATCCTGATAATCGCAGCTTTCGTACAGACAGTCGAAATGATACTGAAAAAGCACATTCCCGCGCTTTACAGGACACTGGGAGTATATCTGCCGCTTATAACAACGAATTGTGCGGTGCTTGGAGTCACGATACTCAACACAGACAATGGCTACAGCTTTATCGGATCCATTGTGAACGCGCTTTCGGGAGGTATAGGATTTCTGCTTGTAATGGTGATATTTTCGGCAATACGGGAGCGGATAGACAAGTGCAGCGTCCCAAAGGCGCTGGAAGGCACGCCGATAACACTTATAGCCGCTTCGATAACCTCGCTCTCATTTGTAGGTTTCAGCGGTATCGTAGACGGAATATTCGGAGGGTAAGATGGAGCAGTATGTTTTGCCTGTCGTGTTTTTCCTCGGTCTGGGAGCCGTTATCGGTATTCTGCTCACAATAGCTTCAAAAGTGTTCTTCGTAAAAACGGACGAGACTGTTCAGAAAATAACGGAAGCCTTGCCGGGAGCGAACTGCGGAGGGTGCGGCTATTCGGGCTGTGCGGGTTACGCGGAAGCAGTCGCAGCGGGAAAAGCCCCGCCCGATCTATGCAATCCCGGCGGTCCGGCAGCCGCCGAAAAGATAGGAGCGATACTCGGTATCGAAGTGCAGGGCAGAGAACGTCAGGTCGCGTTCATACGATGTAACGGCAGCTGTGATGCCACGGAAGACAAATTCACATATATCGGGACAAGGAGCTGTACTGCGACAGAACGCTTCTATAACGGCAAGGGAGTGTGCAGGACACGCTGTCACGGAATGGGCGACTGCGCGGCTGTATGTGATAACGGCTGTATCTCGGTACTGAACGGAGTGGCCGTTGTGGACCCGACGAACTGTACCGGCTGCGGAAAATGTGTAAAAGCCTGTCCCAATGAGCTGATAGTGCTCATAAAGGCGAGTCAGAAGACAATGGTGCGGTGCCGCTCCGTCGATACGGGCAAGGATACGCGCCGGATATGCAAAAACGGCTGTATCGCCTGCGGTATGTGTGTAAGGAAATGCCCGGAACAGGCAATAGTCATAAATAATAACCATGCAGAGATCAATACGGGACAGTGTACGGGCTGCGGTATATGCGCGTCTGTATGTCCGGTAAAATGTATAACAGAGCTCGGTTGTAACGTTTAATCTTGACAGGAACAGAGAGGAAAAACGCTATGAATATCAAATCGTTCATATCGTCAGCATTGGAGAACATCAGGTATGTTGTAGACACGACATACGCGAAAGAAGCTGAAAGCGAGGATCCGCATTCCTACGGGCTGCTTATGGAGCATCTGTGGCTGAAAAACGCTCACAGGGTCATATTCTGCTCGGTATTCTCGTTTATATGCGGAGTGCTTACGGCAGTATTCGGCGAACACGCGCCGCTTGGCATCGCGGGTTCGATACTTCTCATGGGTGCATCAGTCGTTTTTCTGTGGCTGATGTATAAGGCAGTATTTGAGGGCGTGCCGAAATATAAACAGATAAAGCTTATCTCATACCTGTACTGGATATGTATGACTGCGGGCAGTGTCATGGCAGCGCTGTCGGAGCAGTTCTCCGAGAAAACTCCGTATTTCTTCCTTATTTTCTTGGCAGTGATTGTTTCTGTTCCTATTGTAAGTTTATACGAAAGTTTGTTTTTCGCTGCTGTGATCCTTATATCTATGCTGTATTACGGCATTTCTCTGGAAAAGGGCGTGCTTTACTACATAGCCGCTGCGGCTGTTACGATAGCATATTTCTGGCTCTCATCGCTTATACGCTGCTGCTATTCAAGTATATGGCTCGGCAGACGCAGGATAGAGACCACCGAGGACCGTTGCATACAGATATCCCGGAAGGACGCACTTACGGGGCTTCTTAACAAATCGGGGCTTTCGGAAAAGTTCGCGGAAATAGCCGCAAGTCACAAAGTGCAGAAGAATATGTCCGTTATTCTGATCGATATCGATAATTTCAGGATCTTCAATCATATGTACGGATATGACAAGAGCGACGATTGCCTTTACAGGGTATGCAACTGCATAAAGATCGTATCAAAGCCTTATACACAGCTAATCTCGCGCTTCGGAGGCGATGAGTTCGTGCTGATCTTTGAGGACACTGATGATATCGAGACTATAAAGATCGCCGAACAGCTCCGGCAAAGCGTCGAGACCATGGCTCAGCCCTTCGGCAAAGGTATTGTGACTGTATCTATCGGTGTGTCGGGAGTAAGCGAGAAGGTCGACCGCGAAGAGTACTCGGAGCTGCTCAAGGAAGCGGACAAGCAGCTTGCGATAGCCAAGGCATCGGGCAAGAACTGCATCGGCTTCAGGAACAGACCGTTCATTCATGAGAAAAGGCGTATTGCAGGCGGATATTGAGGATATCAACGTTAGAGAGCCTAACAAAAACCGTACTTTATTATGAAATTCCCTTATAAAATTTGTTATTTTTAGTCAAAATATATGTTGCTTTTTTAGATATTTTTCGCTATAATATTTGTAGCGAATAGTATAAATTTTTGCTGTAAAAAGCAAAGGAACTGTAGAAAGTGAGTGTCTCCTATGTACAATGATTTGATCGATTCCATCGGTTTCCTTCAGAAAACCGACAGCGAGCTTGCCGCGGCTATGTCGGACGAGCTCAGGCGTCAGAAGCGCAACCTCGAACTCATCGCCAGCGAGAATATCGTTTCTCCCGCGGTAATGGCGGCTATGGGCAGCGTTCTGACAAACAAGTATGCCGAAGGTTATCCCGGAAAGCGCTACTACGGCGGCTGCGAATACGTCGATGTGGTAGAGACTATAGCTATCGAGCGCGCAAAGAAGCTGTTCGGTGCAGGTTTCGCAAATGTTCAGCCTCATTCGGGTGCTCAGGCGAATACAGCCGTTTATTTCGCTCTGCTCCAGCCCGGTGATACCGTTCTCGGAATGAGCCTCGCTCACGGCGGACATCTTACACACGGTTCTCCCGTCAATATTTCCGGTAAGTATTTCAACTTCATTCCTTACGGCCTTAACGAAGAGACAGGAATGCTCGACTACGATCAGGTGGAAGCTCTCGCAAAGGAGAATAAGCCCAAGCTGATAGTTGCCGGTGCAAGCGCTTATCCGAGAAAGATAGATTTCAGGAGACTTTCCGATATCGCAAAGAGCGTTGGCGCTTACTTCATGGTAGATATGGCTCACATCGCCGGTCTTGTTGCCGCGGGCGAGCATGAATCTCCCGTACCGTATGCCGATATCGTAACTACTACGACCCACAAGACCCTCAGAGGTCCCAGAGGCGGTATGATACTCACTAATGACGAGGAGTT
>CAMVBT010000159.1 GCA_947165805.1 uncultured Clostridia bacterium | reverse complement strand
AAAAGTCGGTCTCTTCTACCTGCTTTATCAGAGCGGCTTTCTGCGCCTCCGTAAGCTCGTCATAATATCTGAAAACATGTTCCTGACCGATATCCGACATCTTTTTCCTTGCTTCTTCGTAATTCATGATAACAGCCTCCCGCAACATTTTATCCTTTAGTGTTTCCCTGTACGCGCTGTGACAAGGAACAATGACATTAATGCCATATACGCTGATCCCGGCTTATCTTTCAGTCCTCATAGCCGTTGGGATTCATGGACTGCCAGCGCCACGAGTCCTCGCACATTTCCTTGATGCCGTATTTCGCCTTCCAGCCGAGTTCCTTCTCAGCCAGATCGGCCGAGGCATAGCAGGTCGCGATATCACCGGCGCGGCGGGGCTTTATCGAATACGGCACCTTCTGACCCGTGGATCCCTCGAACGCCTTTACGAGCTGGAGCACACTTACGCCGTTGCCCGTGCCGAGGTTGTATATCTTCAGGCCGCATTTCTCCTTTATCTTGTCGAGCGCCTTCACATGACCGTCCGCGAGATCAACGACATGGATATAGTCGCGCACTCCCGTTCCGTCCACGGTATCGTAGTCATTGCCGAATACGCCGAGTTCCTTCAGCTTGCCGACCGCCACCTGTGTGATATAGGGCATCAGGTTGTTCGGAATGCCGTTCGGGTCCTCGCCGATGAGACCTGACTTGTGGGCGCCTATGGGATTGAAGTAGCGCAGAAGTATCACGTTCCACTCGGGATCGGCTTTCTGGATATCCGTCAGTATCTGCTCAAGCATGGATTTGGTCCAGCCGTAGGGATTGGTGCAGGCCTTCTTGGGGCACTGCTCGGTTATCGGTATGAATTCCGGGTCGCCGTACACCGTGGCGGACGAGGAGAATATGAAGTTCTTCACATTATGCTTTCGCAGCTCATCAACGAGTATAAGTGTTCCCTGAATGTTGTTCTCATAGTATTCCCAAGGCTTCTGCACCGACTCGCCCACGGCCTTGAGTCCCGCGAAATGTATGCAGGCATCAACATTCTCCGTGTCGAGTATATGCTTCATCGCCTCGCGGTCGAGAGTATCGGCCTTGTAGAATTTTACCTTTCTGCCGGTTATCTTCTCAACACGCTCGATGCTTTTCACAGACGAATTGACCAGATTATCCGCGACCACAGCCTCATAGCCGTTCTCCAGCAGCGAGACCACCGTATGTGAGCCGATATATCCGGCTCCGCCCGTAACAAGTATCTTCATAGTTCCATGCCTCCTGTTTTTCTGTGCCCGTGAGCGTTATTTAGTCTTGTGCGCAGCTGCGGCGCCGCCACATTAATCATTCTAATTATATCAGAACTTACTTACGAAATCAATAGTTATAGTGAGGGAAATGCGTATGCTGTATTTGTACACATTGCACATATCAGCCGTATCAGGATTAGATATATTGACAAATCTTTATGTTTTTTTACAATATTAAATCGGAAATTTCAAGAATCCAAAAAAATTTTTCAAATATTCCGGAAAACACTTGTTTTCAGATAGTAAAATGTGGTAAAATGTATGCATGAATTCTGTATCATGCAGAAAAAACTGTCCGATGAGAGGAGACTTCAAACAATGAAATACCCGAATGCATACCGCGGAGTAACATTAATATACAGAGCCGAAATAATCACACTGATCTCCACGGTGCTGCTGTTCATCTTCACATTATCAATCATGACATACGGAAGAGATATCATCACACTGATAGAAAATCCCGGCGATGAACTGTCTTTGCAGACAGCTGCCGAATTTCTGATCATCATACTGGAAAGCCTGATCGGAGGTATCCTGAGTATTATCGCGATGGTCGTATATATCATCGGGATAAACAGCGCAAGAAAGGACGCACCTATGTTCTCGAAAGCGCTGATCTGGGTCATAGCGGGCATCGTCGCATATATCGTGTCTCCGATACTGGACTCTCTGAATTTAACTGTCACCGGCATGCTCAAACTGTTTGCGGGTGTGTTTGCCCTTATGGCTGCCCTTGCCATTCTCAGGAGCATATTGTCACTCGACCCCTGTCGGGAGTCAGATAAGGACTGTGAGCGGATAGCTCTGACAAAGAAAGTGATCATTGCGGCTTATTCCGTTGAAGTAGCGGTCCACATGGCAGATATCGTTATAGAAGTGCTTATTGGAATGGCTTTCATCGGCAGCTTGATAAGCTATATATTGATGATCGTGCCTATGATCGTTTCTACCGTGGGTACCGTATTTTATATCTGCACATTGAAACAGACAACAAAAACTCTCGGACGCGCAGTGACGGAATGATCCCGTACATAAAGCGCCCTCACCGAGGGTCATCGGAATGACCGAACGGCATCTTCCGCGCAGTCATAAGGCTGCGGAGGATGCCGTTTTTTTCTGCCCTCAGACGCTCACAGCCGCAGCAGCGCGGCGGCGTTCCTGTAAAGTATGTTCTCCCTGTCCGCGTCGGTTATGGGCTCCTGAAGGACAGCCTGACAATACATACGCGGGTTGCAGATAGGATAGTCCGTGCCGAAGATGAATTTTTCCGAGCCTGCCCTGTTTACGCCGTATGCGATAAGTCCGTATCTGAAAATGCCCGTCCCCGAGAGATCGAGATAAAAATTATCGAATTTGCGGAGCCTTTCAAGGTGCAGCAGGAACAGCTCCCTTTCGTTCGGGTGCGCGGCGACGAAATTGAGTTTCGGGTGCGCGGCTGACATTTCGGTCATTTCCTTCTGCTCGTCCTTCATGGTGTGGAAGCTGACCGTCATTCCGTACTGCTCCGCGGCTTCGAGGATAGTATGGAGCCGCTTGTCCGAATAATCGCTCCAGCCGTGCATATACGGTACAAGCTCGCCTATCAGCCGTACCCCTTTTTTCGCCATACGTTCGATCTCGGCGACCGACTCGTCAACGAAATGCGGGTGAATGTGAAATCCCGGCGTGTAGAAGTCGCCGAGCCGTTCTTTCAGCTCAAGAGCCTTGTCGTTGCACTCACGGATATACGCGAAGCCCTCCCCGGCTGTGTAAGGCCTGCTCTTTATCAGTACGCTGCCGCAGATATGGGATATGCCGGCGCGCACAACATCGGCTCTCAGCTGTTCCGGCGACGGCTCAAAGCACTCGGGATAGAAGCACATGAACTCGTCCCGCGAAAGATACGGGTGGGTGTGGAAATCAATTACTTTCATACAGATACCCTTTTGTTCTCTTATCAAGATACGGCACAGGGAACCTCTCCCCGTGCCGTGCTCTGTTACTGATTGATCCTGAATCTCGATACCTGCTCCTTGAGCAGCTTCGACTGGCCGGAAAGCTCCTCGCAGGAGGCCGCTGTCTCCTCCGCGGTGGCGGAGTTGGTCTGTATTACCTGCGCGATCTGCTCGACGCCCGTGGTTATCTGGTGTATCGAGGCGTTCTGCTCGGCGCTTGCGGTGGCTATCTGCGCAATAAGCTCGGCGGTCTCGGAGGACATCTTCTTGACCTCCTTCATGGAGTCCGCTGTCGCTGCCGCGATATTGCTGCCCTTATCGACCGCGTCTATCGAAGCCGTGATGAGCGACGAAGTGCTCTTGGCAGCCTCGGCGGACTTGTTGGCAAGGTTGCGCACCTCATCGGCGACTACCGCGAAGCCCTTGCCCGCGTCGCCCGCTCTTGCCGCTTCGACCGCGGCGTTGAGCGCAAGTATATTCGTCTGGAACGATATGTCCTCGATAGTCTTGATTATCTTCTCTATCTCCTTCGATGTGTCGCTGATCTCGTTCATCGCGGAGACCATGTTCTGTATCTGCGCATCCTGCTGGTTCACCTTGTCCTGCGTCTGAGCGGAAAGCTCGCCCGCGTGGGCGGCATTCTGCGCTGTGGAGGCTACCTGAGAGGAGACCTCCGCGATAGTAGCGGATATCTCTTCGATAGCCGAGGCCTGTCTCGTCGTACCGTCGGCAAGGGACTGCGAGCCCTCTGCCATCTGGTTGGAGCCGGAAAGCACCTCGTCGGAGGACAGGTTCATATTGCTCAGCGTCCTGCCGAGGTCGTCCTCTATCTTTAGTATGTTCTTCTCGATATCCTCGAACAGTCCGGGATATTCGACAGCCGGAGTCTGTGTGAAGTCGCCCTCCGCCATGGACGCGAGTATCCTCGAGGAATCGCTCACGACATCGCTCATGCCGCGCTTCGCGCCTTTCAGTATCTCAACGAACTGACCGACCTCGTCGTCGGCGAAGCTAAACGTTACATTCGTGGTATCGAGCTGACCGGCGCGCATCTCGGAGGCATATTCCTCCGCGTATTTCAGCGGCTGCGTGACGCGCTTCATGCAGAATATGAAAATGAACGCCGCGATACCCGCCGCTCCTATTATACCTATCACGACCGCTATAGTCGTCACACCGGAAAATTCCTTGTCAGCCTCGGAGGCGTTCGCGCCTGCCCAGTACGCTCCGATTATCTTGCCGTCGTAATCCTTCATCGACTGGTAGGAAACGTAGTAATGACGTTCAACGACGTCATGCTGACCCTCATATTTGCCGTCCTTGTCAAGGACAGCCCAGCCCACGTCCTCGTTTATCTCCGTGCCTGTGGCGCGCTCGCCGTTGTCTCTGAGCAGAGTCGTGGCGTAGCGTATGTTGTTATTCCATATCGTCGCGTCGCAGTTCGACACCTTCATCACATCGTCGAGCCAGTCGGTGGCTCCCATGGTGAAGCCGAGACAGATGACATAGGTATCTCCGTACACCTTTACCGTATCGGCGTACATCGCGACTATCTCATTGTCGCAGCGCGCCGTACCCCTGATAACCTTGCCGTTCGCGACGGGAGCGTAATCGAATGTCTTCAGCGGATAGGTGGACGACTGATAGGTGATGCTGCCGCTGCCGTCGGCGACTACCAGGTAAAAATCCTTGTTCCCGTCAAACTCATCTCTCAATGCGGCATCGAACACATCGGCGTTCTTGGCCGCAACAGGCAGATATGCCGTGACCGCCTCGTCCTTTATCATACTTTTGTATGAGTCGTGGAGCTTGTCGAGCTCCGACTGCACCTGTTTTTCAAGCACCTGCATACCTACGACCGACCTTTCAAGCATGATGCTGTCATTGTACCGGCGCATCGAAACGAGCGTGACGGTAAGCAGTATCGCTATGACTGCCGCTGACTTCCGAGTTTTCTGAACATAAAGACCTCCGGTTTCATCAGACAACGATCGCCCGGCCCGGAAAAACCGGGTCAGGCGCGCAGTCATGTATTTACTTCGAGAAATATTTTACCGCGTTGTTGTAGCAGATGTCCTTCACTATCTGCCCCGCGAATTCCACATCGTCCGGGTATTCGCCCTCTTCGATAAGGGTGCCGAACATATTGCAGAGTATTCTTCTGAAATAGTCGTGGCGGGTGTAGGAAAGGAAGCTGCGGCTGTCGGTGAGCATTCCCACGAACTTTGACACGAGCCCGAGCTGTGACAGAGCCATGAGCTGGCGCTCCATGCCGTCCTTCTGGTCGTTGAACCACCATGCCGAACCGAACTGCATCTTGCCGACTACACCGCTCTGCTGGAAACAGTTTATCAGCGCCGCGAGAACTTCGTTGTCACGCGGGTTGAGGCAGTAAAGAATTGTCTTCGGCAGCTCGTCGGTGCTGTCCAGAGTGTCAAGCAGCATTGCGAGCTTCTTGGCGAAGGTCTGATCCTCGATAGCGTCAAATCCCGTGTCGGGACCCAGCAGGCTCATGTATCTTCTTGAGTTGTTGCGAAGTGCGCCGATGTGGTACTGCTGTACCCAGTGCAGACGCGCGTACTGCTTGCCGAGGTGAACGAGGATAAAGCCCTTGTAGTGCTCGGTCACCTCGCGGGTGAGAGTTTCTCCCGCAAGCGCCTTCGTCACTATCTTGTCCACGGTATCCTTATCGGCGGGAATGAACATCACAACGTCGAGAGCATGGGCGGAGCATACGCAGCCTACGCTGTCGAAGTATTCGATACGCTTGGTGAGCGCGCCGCAAAGGCTGTCGATACCGTCTATCTTCATGCCC
>CAMVBT010000158.1 GCA_947165805.1 uncultured Clostridia bacterium | reverse complement strand
CTTTTCTCGCGTTCTCCTTCACCTGCTCTTCTGTGAGCGAGGACTGCGCCGCGAAGCTGCGGTCGAGGAAGAGCTTCGCTATGGTCTCGTCGTATATCCTGCCCTCGCGGCGGCGGTAAAGGCCGTTGCAGTCCCACAGCAGCGGGCAGTAGTTATACAGGTCGCAGTTATTGAGGAAGTTCGTGAAATAGATGTCGGTGTCGGGCTTCGGGGTGGGCTTGCCATCGGTCAGTACGCCGTACTCGCCTATTATGACGCCGTAGCCCTTTTCGGTGAACTTCGCCATTTTCGCGAGGGTCTCGTTCTGCTCCCTGTACTGCACCGGCGAGCCCCACTGGTTGACGGCCTTGGTGCCGCAGTAATCCCACGGTCCGTAGTAATGCACCGAAACTATCAGTTTGTTCTCTGCCGAGTCCTCGGGCATTCTGTACCTGTCGTCGCTGGTGTGGTCGAAGTCGGTGTTGTAGCCCGCTATCAGCAGGAATCGGTCGGCATTTCTGCCGCCGGTGCCGCGCACCACCTTCACGAACTCGGAGTTTATCTCATATATCTTGTCGTATATCTCGTCGCCTTTGAGATGACCGGAATCCTCGCACATCACGGTGCTGTTGAGGCCGTCGCCGAGGTCCTCGTTCTCCGACTCCAGTATCAGCTTGTACGGATAGTCGCGGAAACGCTCGGCTATCTGCTGCCACATCGCCTTGTACATCTCCATTGCCTTTGCGCGGGTCTCCTCGGACGCGGAGCCGAACATTCCCCACCAGCCGCCGTCCCAGTGCTCGTTCAGGACGACATACATATCGGCGTTCAGGGCGTAGTTGACTATCTCCTCGACACGGGCGAAAAGGCGCTCGTCAATGGTGTAGTCGCCGCTTTCGTAGTTCATGCCGTTCGACCATGCCACAGGCACGCGCAGGGTATCGAAGCCCGAGGCCTTCATGCCGTCCACCATTTCCTGCGTGGTATGCGGCATACCCCAGATGCTCTCGAAATTTGTGGGGTCCTGCCCGTTCAGATAGCCCGCGTGGTTATAGGCCTCCATGGTATTGCCGAGGTTTATTCCGTTGCCCATGAGACGGGTGACTTCAAGCGCGGTGAGCTCGTTCTTCTCCTCCGGCTCCGCGGCGGAAGCCTGCGCTGCTGCCGTATCCGCGGAAGTCTGCGCTGCCTCCGTCGCCGCGGGAGCAGACGGCTGCGCACATGAGGACAGAAGTGCCGCCGCGGCTGCGAATACGGCTGTCAGCGACTTCTTTATAAACAGTTTTTTCATAAGCTTTGCTCCATTCGTCATTTCCTTTTTCTCAGCTTTCGGCGGCTTTTCTGATGAGCTCCCTGTAATCGTCGAGGTATGATTCGATGAGATTGTAGTTCGCCTCGCGGAGCTGGTTGTAGGACGAGCCGTAGTAGATCGGGCCGTCGTAGAGCGACTCCTCGCCGCCTGTCAGTATCGCGGAGAAATCGTCATTGAAGCCGAGGGAATTGTCGAAGATGAATCCGAATTTCCCGGGGTCCGTCATATCGTCGCAGACTCTCATGACGCGCTCGCTGTAAACGGGCTTGAACTTCTCCTTACGCGCCGCTCCGCACTCCGGGCAGACCGTGAGGTCGCCGTTGCCCTCTGCCTCGAAGTTGTACTTGCACTGGGGGCATTTTGCGTAATACAGCGGAGAAGTATCCATTCTCTTCGCGCGGTCGGCGGCCACTATTTCCGGGTCTGTGGCGTAGAGCCTGCCGCAGAGTATCCAGTCCACCGCGCCCTGAATGTTCTTCGCCCCGGAGGGTACAAGGAAGCCGTAGGTGTCTGCGGACATATAGTATCTGTCTGCGTTGGGGTCACGCGGGAACGGCACGACCTCAAAGTCTCCGTCGAGCCCCTTCTTGAAGAACGATTCCTGCGCGCTCTCGAAGCCCCATGTCAGCCCCATTCCGAGGAACAGCAGCTTGCCGTCGACAAAGGCCTCCGCCGGATCGACGAAGCCGTCGCCTATGTAGCCGAGCTTCTTCATATTCGCGAGTCTGTCCATCGCGCGCTGGACCTCGGTATTCTTGAGGTTGTTTATGATATCGGAGCCTGTCATATCTATCAGCTTGACGCCCGTGGTATTGGCAAACATCATCGCCGACCACGAACCGCCCGTGAAGCCGACATAGTCCGCGCCTACGTTGACCCACTTGCTCATCATATCCTCAAAGGTATCCCAAGTCCAGTTGTTCTCAAAGTACAGGTCCGCGGGATTTTCAAGACCCGCTTCCTCAAGCGAGCGGGTGTTGTATATTATCGCAAAGTTCGTCGAAACATCGGACGGGTAGTAATAGTGCTTCCCGAGGAAGTTGAACGAATCTATGACCGCCTTTTCTCCCGACCACAGCGGAGAGTCTATGTCGAGCCAGTCGTCGAGAGCCGTGAACATATTCTTCGCTATGCCCGTGGGGTAAGCCATCCAGTCGTATCTTACGATGTCCGGCGAATCTCCCGAGGCTATCAGCACACCGAGCTTGTCGAAGTAGGCGCTGCCGCTGGACGCGATCTCGGTGGTTATGGTGCCGCCGTATCTCTGCGCAAGCAGCTCCGCGAGCCCGGACTGCGTAGACGCGAGGTCGTAATAGCAGAGCGCCTTTACTTCCCCGGCCTTCTGACCGGCGGTATAGAGGCTGCCGGTGCCTTCCTCGTTCGACGCGTCGACTTCCTCGATATTCGCCATATCCTCCCAGTCGGTCACATTGTCGAGCTCGTTCTGCGAGGTCGTCACAGCCGCCTGTGTTTCGGCCGCGGCAGTCTGCGCGGGAGCGGCAGACGTATTGTCACGGCCTGTGCCGCCTCCGCAGGAAGCAAGTGATATTGCCGCCGCTGTAATTATCGATGCCGCCGCTGTCTGCTTTTTCTTCATAGTATCATTCCCCCGTCTCATATTTGTCCGTTCGCCGGATAACAATATTTTCACTACTATTATAATTCGTATCCGCCAACAAATCAATAGATGATATTATTATCGTATAACAATATGAACATCGGACAAAACTTTTTTTTCAAAGCATTACAAAAACGCCCCGCACAAAGGCGGGGCGCGGAAAAGCGGAAGGCAGAGCGGTTATGCGCTCCTGATATTTCCGTGATTGCCGTGTCTTGTCATTTCTCGTCAAACTCGCTCACAAGCGCGGATACTGTCTGTTTAGCGTCGCCGTATATCATAACGGTGTTGTCGTTCGTGAACAGCGGGTTCTCGACTCCGGAGAAGCCCGCGCCCTTGCCGCGTTTCAGCACGAATACCGTGCGCGCCTCGAGCGCGTTGATTATCGGCATACCGTAGAGCGGCGAAGTCTCGTCGTTGATAGCCGACGGATTGACTACATCGTTCGCGCCGATAACGATAGCAACGTCCGTGTTCGGCATCTGCGGGTTCATCTCGTCGGCAGTCTTCAGCTGCTCATACGGAACATTCGCCTCGGCAAGCAGTACGTTCATGTGTCCGGGCATACGTCCGGCGACCGGGTGTATCGCAAAGCTTACCTCCGCGCCGTTTGCTTCGAGCTTGTCGCAGAGCTCCTTGACAGCGTGCTGCGCCTGAGCTACCGCCATTCCGTAGCCGGGAATGAATACCACCGAGCTTGCGGCTTCAAGCACAAGATACGCGTCCTCGACAGACATCGAGCGGGGCTCCTTCTGCTCGCCGGCAGCGCCCTTCTTCTTCGCAGCCGTGCCGCTGCTGAACAGAAGACTTCCGAGCGTGCGGTTCATAGCCTTGCACATGATGAGCGTGAGGATAAGTCCCGAAGTTCCCACCAGGCAGCCCGATACAACAAGCACCGAGTTGCTTATCGCAAGCCCCGCGAACGCCGCCGCAAGTCCCGAGAACGCGTTGAGCAGCGAGATTATGACCGGCATATCGCCGCCGCCGATAGCGATGACCATTGTGAAACCGAGTATCAGGAACGCCGCCGTCACGATGATGACGCCGATCATTCCGACATTCGCGTCAAACAGTCCGGCAATGCTGAGCGCGTAGATACCCACGCCGACAAGTCCCGCGAGCGCGAGGACCGCATTGATGAAGTTCTTGCCCGGAATATTCACGTTCTTCTTGAACATCTTCCCGGAGAGCTTGCCCCAGGCGACCACCGAGCCTGTGAACGCTATCGCGCCTATCGCGATCGTAAGCCCGAGAGCTATCGACGAGAACACGTTTATCTCGCCGTCGGTGAGGTACTGCGTGAGCGCCACGAGCAGCGACGACAGACCTCCGAAGCCGTTGAACAGCGCGACAAGCTGCGGCATTCCCGTCATTTCGACCTTCTTCGACCATACGGCACCGATGATGCCGCCGAGCACGACTGCCGCAAGAGCCCAGAGATACGCGTTTTTAAGCGGTTCGTTGAAGAGTGTGTCCGTTACCTTCTTTTCGAGCAGAACGGTCACTACCGCGATAAGCATACCGACCGAGGACATGAGATTGCCCTTTCTCGCGGTATCTGCCTTTCCGAGGAGCTTTATGCCCCTGATGAAAAGCACTGCTGAGACCATATAAAGTATCGTGGTCAGTATTACGCTGACGTTTTCCCAATTCACTTCTTATCGTCTCCTTTCTTCTTGAACATTTCGAGCATTCTGTCCGTTACCATGTAGCCGCCGATAACGTTTATCGCGGCAAGGACGATAGCGATAAAACCGAATATCGCGCCGACACGTCCGTCCGTGTGCAGCGCCACGGCTGTAGCCGAGATAGCGCCGACTATCGTGATGCCGGAGATCGCGTTGGTTCCCGACATCAGCGGAGTGTGCAGCTGCGACGGGACCTTCGAGATCAGCTCCACGCCGAGAAATCCGGCGATCACGAATACGAATACGAGCAGTAATATTTCACCTACAGCCATTTCACTTACCTCCCATAAATCTCTCATGTATTATCTTACCGCCCTGTGTGAGCAGGCAGCCCTTCATTATCTCGTCCTCGAGCTTCACGTCGAGCTCTTTTGTTTCCTTGTTGCAGAAGTGCGTGAGGAACGCCGTGAAGTTTCCGGAGAGCATCTTCGACGCGTCATACGGCACCTGTCTTTCGAGCAGGTCACCCGACATAATGATGACACCGTTGTCGGTAACTACCTCCTCGAACAGCTTCGAGCCCTCTACGTTGCCTCCCGTGGATACCGCCATATCGACTACCACGGCGCCGGACTTCATGCGGTCGAGAACGTCCTTTCCGATGAGGCGCGGAGCCTTGCGGCCGAATACCTTCGCGGTCGTTATGACGATATCGGAGCGCTCACAGACCTTCGCCTGTCCCTCTTTCTGCTTCGCGAGCTGCTCGGGAGTGAGCTCCTTCGCATAGCCCTGATCTGTCTGACCCATTTCACCAAGGTCGATCTTCACGAAGCTCGCTCCGAGCGACTTTACCTGATCCTCGACGACGGGGCGTGTGTCGAACGCGTCAACTCTCGCACCGAGTCTTTTCGCGGTAGCTATCGCCTGAAGTCCCGCAACTCCCACGCCGATAATGAACGCGCGCGCGGGATTTATCGTGCCGGACGGCGTTACCATCATCGGCAGTATCTTCGGCATTCTCGCCGCTGCGTTGACGACTGCGACATAGCCCGCGAGAGAGGTCTGCGAGGACTGCACATCCATTTTCTGCGCGAGGGTGGTTCTCGGTATCATCACCAGCGACACCGCCTGTAGCCCCGCTGCCGCCATTTTGTTCAGCAGCTCCTTCTCGTTGAACGGGTCGAGGTAGCTCAGATGCAGCGTGCCTTTCTCGATGCCGTCGATGCTTTCGGGCTTCATTATGCGCAGAACAATATCGCTGCCCTTATACCCCTCCTCATTGGAAGCCACAAGAACAGCACCCGCCTTCTCATAAGCCTCGTCATTGAAGCCGCTTTTTACCCCTGTGCCTTTGACCGCTTTTATCTCATACCCCATTCCGATGAGCTTTTTCACATCGTCGGGAATGAGCGCGGTGCGCGTTTCCAGCGGGTCGGTCTCCTTACATAAAAGTATTTTCTTCATCAAATATCTCCTTCCTTTTTAGGCTGAAAAATACATTTAA
>CAMVBT010000157.1 GCA_947165805.1 uncultured Clostridia bacterium | reverse complement strand
AAGGGCATCGAAGAGCCTACCATACGGCTCGGGGACAGAAGCAGGCTTGAGCTGATACTCAACGGGAAGAACACTCTCGACAAGGATGGTATCCTCGTGCCCGCCTCGGCGAGCCTTACGATACGCGGCGGCGGCGACCTTCGCATAAACAACACCCGCAATTACGCGGTCGGTATCGGGTCCCGCTATAACGACCCTTACGGGACCATACGCATAGGATCGACAGGCACAGTTTCGATACACGCTTCCGGCGAGAAGATACTGTGTTTAGGAGGCGGCTGAAGCACCGGCGAAGGCATACAGGTGCTTTCCGGCAGGCTCGATCTTGTCGGCAACGGCGTAAGCGTGGTATGCTTCGGTTCATACGGCGGCGTTGCGAATATCTCCGTCCGTGACGCAGAGCTTAAAGTTCACGCTGACGGTAACGAGGTGCTTCTTATAGGGAGCCATTCCGGCGACGCGAAGATCGCTATTGTGACATCGCACAGGATCACTTTCACGGAACGGAGCAGGTGATAAGCTCACTTGCTCCGTTTTCAGTACAGATAAGAGCTGCGGCTCTAAGGCTAGAGACAGGAGAAGGATATATGAAAACAAACCTGATAATAGTTGAAGGACTTCCGGGCAGCGGCAAGAGCACGACTGCCGCCATGATAGCGGAGGAACTGAAGAAGAAAGGAAACCGGGTATTCTGCTTCGACGAAGGCGAAGAGCACCCGGCAGACTATAAGGACTATGATTTTCCCGATTTTGAAACCGAGCGGGAGAAAATACTTGAAAAATGGCGTGAGTTCGTCCGCGGCTGTGACAGAAATGCGGTGTATGTCTTCAACTGTGTTTTTCTGCAAAACCCGATGTGCGAGACCATGATGAGATTCGATATGGGATATGAGCAGTCACGCGCTTATATCGCGGAAATTGCGGAGATAATAAGACCTCTGCGGCCGGTCATTGTATACATAGACCGACCCGATATCAGAGCCGCTGTTGACAGAGTTCTTGACGAACGCGGTGAAGACTGGCTGAACGCTGTCATCGGTTATCATACCGATCAGGGCTACGGGAAGCGCTGCGGGCTTTCCGGATATGACGGGTATATCGGATGTCTCGCGGAAAGAAAGCGCAGAGAGCTTGATATACTGCGCTCGCTCGATATAGAGTACTGCACGGTGAGCGAAGACCTTACCGCGGCGAAGCTTGCGGAATTGCAGCAGTATTTTGTCGGATAACAACGGAGAAAAACATGATATACAACAAGAATATAATAAAACTTAAAGACGGCAGAGAATGTGTTCTGCGAAGCGGCACGGCTGCCGACGCAAGCTCGGTACTTGACATATTTATTAAGACACACGAACAGACCGACTATCTGCTGACCTACCCCGACGAGAACACGTTCACGGTGGAGCAGGATCGTGACTTCCTGCAAAAGATCGCGGACAGCGATAACGAGGTAAATATACTTGCGGAGGTCGGCGGTATCGCGGCAGGTTCCGCGGGTATCGAATGTGTGGGCGACAAGTGCAAGCTGCGTCACCGCGCGTCCTTCGGCATCAGCATAGACAAGGCGTATTGGGGGCTCGGCATAGGCACGGCTCTTACGGAAGCCTGTATAGAATGTGCGAAAAAAGCCGGGTATGCACAGATCGAGCTTGACGTTGTCGCGGAGAACGAAGCCGCTCTCTCACTTTACCGGAAAGCCGGTTTTGTAGAATACGGGCGCAATCCCAGAGGATTTAAGTCGCGTCTTACGGGCTGGCAGGAGCTTGTTCTGATGAGAATGGAGCTGTCCGATCAGTGAAAGGGGATATCTTCCCTCGGCGCTTAAAAAAAGCACTGCCCCGCTATCGGAGCAGTGCTGTAATTTTTTTGGATAAAACCGGGAGATCCGGAAGTCTTTAATCGATAAAAAGCCCGGGAAAGAGAAAGATATTATTCTTTTTTTACAAAATTCACGCTGAACAGGTATTGTCTATACAGATCAACCGGACCGGAGGTATCGGTCGTTGCGGAGTTGCCGTAGTTGTTCGTGAAAGTCTCAACACTGTTTATATATCCGGTCTCATGCTCCTGTACCTCGAAAGTGACATTGAATTGCTCGTCGCCGTTTACATAACTTGTATCTCCCGTACCGACGATCTCATATTTCAGATTTGACGAAACGTTGGCGGTGTGAGTTGACGACCAATCGCCGTATTCTTCCGTCCATGTTTCGTTGTTGGTGTAATTTTCAAAGACTGTGCCTTCCAGCCTTACATTGTACCTTCCTGTCTTTTTGTCAAGCGTGCCGCTTATGGTCGCGCTTGCCGTATAGCTCCTGCCGCTCGTGATATCCGAAACTACGCTGGCTGAACCGCTCGCCGTGAAGCTCCCTTTGTCGAGACCGTTTATGACCATGTGCTCACAGGCTACCCGGAGAGCATCATCCACGCCTTGTATTTTCCGGTCGCTGCCGAGCTTAGCGACATAGCCGGAGCTGTCAGTTTTTCCGTTTATCACGACCGTTCCCGTTATGCCGCTGCTGCTTTTCGTGAATGTTATCGGCACCGCGGAGAGCGGTTCGGCTCCTGTATCGCTGTCTCCCATTAAACTCATGGTCTTGGGTCGCCCGAATTTCAGGTAATAATATAACCGGCATTCAAGAACGGTATTGCTCCCGCTGTATACACGCGGATAAAATCCTGTGACCCGTATATCCGGCGGGACTATTATGCTTTCCGCTGTTTGATCAAAACTTCCCACCCTGTACAAACCGGTTTTGAGGTTGAGGTTGAGCCGGTCGGTATCTGTCATGAAATTTCCGTTGTCGAGCGTAACAGAATCTCCCGATATGCCTGTATCCGGAGAGACCGACGGGTCTATCGACAGGATATCGGCAGCCGGCGCGGACCCGATAGTCATGGCAGACGAAAATCCATCTGCACTCTCCAGTATCTTTTTCGCATATATGGACTTTTCGAACGTATCGCCTTTAAGGGACGTATCCGTAACCTCAAAGACCATGGGGGTGTTAAGATACGGCAGCATATCGCGGTATATGACGTTTATTGTCTCGGCGGTGAGGTCATTCAGAAGATCCTCATAAAATGCTTCTATGAGTTTCTTGTTATTTCTGAAAAATCTTTTTTGGTTTCGGTTATCATCTGCTCTTTCTCGTAGTCGGTGACCTGATAACTCGCATAATCCTTCCGTATCACATTCTGACCGGACCCCGACTCCCTGAGGCGATAGTATTCCTTCAGCCTTTTGTTGAAATTATCCAGATAAGCTACACGGATATCGTCCCTTTCCCAGAACAGCCCGAGGTAGTCGTCGATGCACTGTGTTATCTTCTGCAACCTTTCCGATGCTTCAACGCCTTCCAGATCCAGTCTGAGATAGTTCTTCCGGCCTATGCCGTCGAGCGTGAGCGGGCACTTCATTCCGTATTCATCTGTATAGTACATCTGCGTCCGGAGGAATTCATGGTAGGCTCTCTGTGTCGGCTCGCTGTATACGGAGTCGTCCATCTGATCGGAAAGCCACGACTTGAAGTCATCTCCGCAGAAATATGAGGTAGCTGTCATCAGTATCACCACTGACGCGCTTATCGGGTTGGATACGCTTAACGCCTCCATACCCTTCGATATGCCCGCGGTAATAAGGTCCATCGAATATTCCTTGAGTATGTTTGACCCCGACTCACCTTTCAGGATAGCATAGCCGAGCCTTGCCGCGAGCAAAGCGTCCCCGATGTCTCCGAAGCTTTCGGAAAGAGTCTTGACCTTTTCCTTGTCGAAAAGGCTTACCACCGTCGTACTGAGATCACCTATCCCGTATGAGGTATCGGCACTTTCCGACAGCCCTTCCACGCTCAGCAGCTCACCCACCAGCTCATCCACCGCAAAGCCTATCGAAGCCTTTTCATCTATGAACGAGTAAGATTTCGTGACACCCACAAGGTCCTCAGGCTTTATGGACTCATGAAGAGCTGCCGCGACCGCTTCACTGCTCAGCCGTAAAGGCTGTCTGATAATGTCGAAGCCGGTCTGCGTGTCAGGATCGACATTTTCAACGTAGAAAACACCGACGGCATTTTCCGGCTTTGATGTCAGATAACTCCAGTATTTTTTCACCACCGCGAACCTTGAAAAGTGCTTTGTGTGCAGTATGTAGGAACTGCCGTCCGCGGAAATTCCGAACGCGGCAGGTTTCCAGCTGCCGGTCTCCGGATCGTAATATACCACTCCGTCGCCGCTGCCGTCCTGTGGGCGCGGGAAAGTTATATCAACGCTCGTTAAGAAGGTGTTCTGTCCGCTTTCGAGAGAAAAGTCATACACTTCCAGAGCGGCGCCGCTTTCTTCATCGGTGAATGTGCCGAGCTCACGGGTCTCAAGTCTGTCGGCTCCGTCAAGGTTCCATTCCTTCAAATCGGCAGTGATCCTTCCCGCGGTGCATACCGGAGACTCCGGCGAGACTGCCGCTTCATAGTTTACATCACTTTCCGTTATCCCGATATTATAATCCATGCCACTGCCCGTTGCGCGTGCAGTTCCGGATGTGTCCGTATCATTCCGGACCGGAGGTCTGTCCGTTACGACATTCGCAGCGGTACTCACGGACGGCTCCGATGTAACGGAAATATCGTCATGGAGCGGTCTCTTCTCAACGAAAAATCCCGGATACATAAATCCGGCAACAGCGCTCTCTATCACCAATACGGCAGCCAGCACGGTATCTGCCGCCAGCATACCGTGTCCGACACGCTTCGGTGCCGGAGCAGGTGCGTTGTAGATGCCCGGAGCGGGAGGCGCCGCCGTATCCTGAGAAGTAAAGTCTGCCGGAGCTGCGTCAGCTTCGTTATATGCCTGCTGCCGGACAGGAGCTCCGCAATCGGGACAGAATCTGGTATCTTCATTCAGCTCGGAACCGCAGTTCGCACAATATCTGCTCATTGTCTCACCCCCGTGTCCGTGTTCTCAAAGGAAAGATCTTCCTCCGAAAACTCCGGGATCTCCAGATCACCTACCTCGAGGCTGATGTCTACGGTATTCTGTTTTTCGGTGTTCCGGTTTTCCGTATCTTGTCCGGCACTATCACGTTCTTCCGTGTTCTGAACAGCATTATCCTGCTCTTCATAAGAGTCTCCGAGCAGGAATTGCTGCGAAAAGTTCTTATATTCTCCGTTTCTTTCTTCTTCCTTCTCCGTTTTCATCCGGTCATAGAGTTCTGTGCTGTACCTGAGCTCCTCTCTTGTCTTTTCGTCGGCCTTGTGATCTGCATATCCCTTTATTATCACAGCCGGCATACATATATCAGCTATGATAAGAATAACGGCAATAATCTTTTTCATGTATCATTACCTCCTGCTTTGCTTAACACTTCTATATGCGTCAGTACATAGGCCTTGGCTCTATGTGTATCTCGCCGTCCGTGATAATGTCGTCTTCCCAGAAACCGGTAAGACTGATGACGACGGTGAATTTACGCTCCGCAAACGCCTGCATTATCGCGTCTCTTTCCGCGTCTGTCAGGAGATCGGTGCCCTCACGCGACAGGATACTGACGGTAAAGTTCCCGGTGCGGAAGAGCTCCGCAGCGCGCTCGTCGCTTACTTCGGATACCTCTTTCTCATCGGGTCTGTCCTTGGACACGTCTATCTCGTAATTGCCGATGTCCTTTTCGGGGAAAAGCTCTTTGAAGATCGTTTCCGTAAGTCCGACAGCATATTCCCGGAGCTTCGACGAAGCGAACCTTCTGCGCATCTCCGCGTCATGAGCGAGCTGTTCGCGGCGCTGTGCCTCGGCCGCAAATTCCGTTGTGACAACTGGCTTCTCCGGCTCGCAGGCGCATAGAGACATACAGGCGAGACAGGATATGAGCAGCAGAGCGGTCAGGTGTTTTCTCACGCTTCTCACTTCCTTGCTGCGGTCGCGGGTATCCGCGCGTTTATGAAGTTCAGAACAAAGTCAAAATCCTCGGACGCCGCATACACCTGATTCTTGCAGAGCATCTCATTGACGTATATCGTATGTCTGCCGCGGCGCACTTTTATATTCTTCACTTTGTCGAAATCCGTGCTC
>CAMVBT010000156.1 GCA_947165805.1 uncultured Clostridia bacterium | reverse complement strand
GTCGAAGGAAAAACAGGATAAGAACCAAAAACGACATATGTCTCACAAATAAAGTGGTATATTAGAGAAAACGGAGGTGTAAAAATGTCAGTTGAGTTTATATACGGAAAAAACACCCTGACCGCTGTGCTGAGCGGAGAAATAGACCACCATACAGCAGCGGAGATGCGTATAATGACCGACGGGGAACTCGCGCGCTCCATGCCGGGAACACTTGTATTCGATATGAGGAACGTTACATTCATGGACAGCTCGGGAGTGGGACTGATACTCGGAAGAGCAAGGGAAATGCAGCCGTGGGGAGGCAGAGTGATGATATCCGAGCCCTCGGCAAGAGCGGAAAAAATATTGAAGCTGTCGGGTCTCGGCAGCATGATAATAAAGAAAGCTGGTAAAAGTCAAAATGCGTAATACAATAAACTCCATGAAAATGACCATACCCGGATATTCAAGAAACGAAAGCCTCGCAAGAATGTGCGCGGCTGCATTTGTGTCACAGCTCGACCCGACTGTCGAGGAAATAAGCGATATAAAGGCGGCAGTCTCCGAAGCCGTCACAAACTGCATAGTCCACGGCTACCGCGATGCAATAGGGGATATCGACATACGAATGAAGCTGCTGGACGATGATACGTTTTACATAAAGATATCCGATAAAGGCGTCGGGATAACCGATATAGAACAGGCCATGCAGCCCATGTTCACCACTGCTCCCGACGGCGAGCGCGCAGGGCTGGGATTTGCGGTAATGGAGAGCTTCACAGACAGCCTGCGGGTCAAAAGCACGCCCGGAAAAGGCACCAGCGTGACCATGATAAAGAAGCTCGGACGCAGGGAACGCAATGGATAGACTGACCGACGAATTCGCGGAACGTAACATGGGGCTGGTGCACGCGCTCGCCAACAGATTCCGCGGACGGGGCATAGAATATGAGGAGCTGGTCTCGGCAGGCTGTATGGGGCTGGTCAAGGCGGCGAGGGGATTTGATGAGAGCAGAGGGCTGTGCTTCTCGACCTACGCCGTGCCGGTGATACTCGGTGAGATAAAGCGGCTTTTCAGGGACGGCGGCACGGTCAAGGTAAGCCGCACGGTCAAGGAGCTGTCGCTGAAGATCGCAGCCTACCGCGAGAAATGCACCGCGGACGGCAGAGACCCGACCGTAGGCGAGATTGCCGACCACCTCGGGGAAACAGTGGAAAGCGTGACAGAGGCGATAGCGGCATCGCGCCCTGCGCTGTCGCTGACCGCGGCGGACGAGGAGGGCAGCGAGTTCGACATACCCGTGGAGCCCCCACAGACAAAAATGACCGAGCTGATAGCGCTCGGTCAGTGTCTCGGCAGCCTCGAGGCCGCCGACAGAAAGCTCATATATCTGCGTTACACGCTGGGAAAGACCCAGACCGAAACAGGCAGGCTGCTCGGCATGACGCAGGTGCAGGTCTCGCGGCGAGAGAAGAAGATACTCGACAGCCTTCGCGAGATGCTCGTATAGCTGTCATAGCGAGTAAAGGAACGGGTTGTACTTCTTTTCGACGAAGAGAGTGGTATCGGGGCCGTGGCCGGGAAGCACCTTATAATCGTCGGTGAGGGCGCTGAGCCTTTCCAGCGACTTCATCAGCGTGTCGGAGCTGCCGGAGTAGGTGTCGCTCCTGCCGATGCTGTCCATGAACAGCGTATCTCCGGAGAACATATACTTCCCGCCGCCGTCGGGGTCTGTCATGAGATAGCATACGCTGCCCCGGGTATGACCGGGAGTGTGCAGCACATCAAAAGTCAGCCTGCCGAGGGCGAGACTGTCGCCGTCATTTACGGTCGCGTCCGCTTCACACGGGGCAAACGCGCGCTCGGGAGTGAAGAAGGACAGCGACTTGACCGGGTCCGACAGCATTTCGACGTCGCTGCCGTGTATATATACCTTCGCGCCGAGCTTATCACGGATATACGCCGCGGCTCCGGTATGGTCGAAATGTCCGTGGGTAAGCAGTATCCACGCTATGCGCAGACCCATGCTGTCCGCTGCCGAGATGATGCGCTCGGGATCGTCGGCGGGGTCGATCACCACAGCGGCACTGACTGTCTTTTTTTCTGTCTTGTACAGCGCCTTTCCGTCCGTATCCCCGCCGTCGGGTACTCTGATATCAGCTTCGGTTTCCCCGGCGGGTATTATATAGCAGTTCGTTCCCAGATCCGAAAGTACAAGTCTTTTTATTTCCATATCATTCACCTTTCTGTGCCGCAGAGTTCATATTACGTCATATATCGCTTTTCTTAGCGAAATGTATGAATGACAATATGCCTACGGGAATAAAGTAAGCGCACCAGAACAGAAGCGCTATCGTGCCTCCATTTCCGCCGGTGTCCGCCATATCTGTGAAGATGCCGGTCATGGGCATTATGAAGCAGCCGGGAAAGAACGCTCCGTGGATCATCAGCAGCGCTTTCAGCCATTTGTCGGTCTTGCTGCCCGCTTTGAGTGAAAGCCCGATGAAAAATGTCGAAAGAGCCATCATTCCGTATCCGAGCAGGTCGTAATTGAAGATCAGACCGCCCTTCTGAAAATCGATCATCCGCGCTGCCTGACCGTTCAGTTCTTCCAGATTAACGGTGGTCGTCTGCGCGAAATATACCAGAAGGATCAGTACGGCATATACCGCGGCCAGTGCCATTCCGATATCAGCGGGTACCTTCCTGTCCTCCGGGCTTTCACGGTGAAGCCCCGCCGTCATCATGATGTAGCCTATGGGCAGGAGCATACACACGAAGTATGAACCGAACTTGAAGTCAATGATCATACACACCGCAAAAAGAAAAACCGTTATCGTCACAACTGCCGCACCCGTCATCGACACTATCCTGTTCATACCGTCCTCCTGAGCGCCTCGCCGGCGCTTACGATCATCACATCAATTATATAACCTTCCGGCGGCTTCTGTCAAGTATGTATGATCAAGAAGTATTTTTTTATTTTCGGTCGCTTCTCCTATTGATTTTTTATGCTATTTATGTTATAATACTATAAATTGCTTTGAAAGGACAAACGAAAATGGCTGACAATCACATAAAATTCCCGTCACCGGATAATAACGATAATACAAATCTGAACGTCGCACCCGAGATAAACCCGCCGAAGCCCGAGAACATCTTCCCGGAGCTCGGGAATGAAGCTCTCGTCAAGGCTATGGAGGCTCTGAAGGCCGACGAGAACACCGAGACCCAGAGAGCGCTGATCGAGCGCGTGCTGACCGCGAAGTTCTTCACTCCCGTAGATGTCATAGACGCGGACGGAAATATGCTGCGCGGAAACGGCAAGATCTCCATTCCGAAAGACGCGAAATTCAACTTCAAGCTGATACAGAACACCAAGGGCGAGAACTATTTCACCGTGTTCACCGATATAGACGAGTTCCGCAAATGGAGCAAGACCGCACAGGTCAACACTATCGTCGTTGTCTTCCCGCAGATAGCCCAGCTCGCCGCACAGAAGAGCGACAGCGTACACGGCCTTGTCATCAACCCCATGAGCCAGAACATAATCTTCACGCAGGAAGCCATACAGAACCTTCTTGACGCAATGCGCAAGGTGGCAGAGCAGCAGAGGGCAGCCGCCGAGGCAGCGAACGGTCAGGCTCCCGCAAACGGCGACGCTCCCGCAGCCGGAGGCCCGCAGGTCAAGCTGATGTTCGGCAAGCCGAAGAACGTTCCCGACGCGGTGCTCGGAGCGTTCCGCAAGAAGCTCGCCAAGACCCCCGAGGTAAAGGAAGCCTACTTCTGCATGATGAAACAGGGCGAACAGGAATACTATCTCTTCACCCTCGACATAGACGCGGACTCCGAGACCTCACGCGATATCGGCGATTCGCTCTGCGAAGCGGCAAAGATGTTCCTCACGAAGTTCCCGATAATGGCGGCACCCGTGAACTCTCCGTTCGGCGAGGGAGCCCGCAGAGTCGGAGAAGCTTTCTACACAAAAGGTTAAACACGATACCCGTCAGGCACCAAGCCCGACGGGGATCTTTCATTATCCGGCATCTTCGGTCATGACCTTATTGGCGCCGCAGAACAGACTGTACCGGCAGTACCGGCAGGCATCACCGTCGGACGGGCAGGCTCCCGCCATTCCGCGGAGCACCTCGGCGACCTTGGTGTTTATCAGCGCCTCGCAGCAGCCGCGCAGCTCCGCGAACTCCGGAGCCGTCACCTGCACCGAGTTTATGAAGCCCGAATACAGCCTGCGGGTATTGTTTTCCGCGGTTTTGCCCGTTCTCGCGGCTCTCGCGGAGGGGTAGCGCGCTTCGATCTCGCGCACGCGCCTGTCCATTTCCTCTTCTTCGGGCGAATCCTTGAGCACAAGGCCCTCGGTCGAATTGTTTCTGAAATAGTCGCGGTTGAAGAACTCCGCGCCGTCGGGACCGGCTGCCGCTTCGGACTCCGACGGGTCATCGGACTCGCCGTAATCGAGGCTCGCGAACTTGAAGTAGATCACCGACGACGGCTCCAGCCGCGCCGGAACACTGCCGCCGAAGAATTCTCTCGCGGCGCTGCCGAGAAGCCCGGGCTTTCCGCAGATGCCGAACAGATAAAGGAGCATCTGTAAGTTGTAACCCTTATATACCTCGGGGAGCAGGAATTTCAGCTTCTTGCTGTGCTTGTAATCCACCACGCGCACGAAGTCCCTGCCGTCCTGCGAGACCATACCGTCTATGCGGTCGCAGCGCCCCCGCACCGTGACTCCGCCGAGCCCGAGCACAAGCTCCTTTTCGTATTCTATCGGCCTGAAGCCGCTGTCCTTCATCTCGTCCCTCATGCGCACAGCCGCGCGGACGACGTATTTCGACAGCTGACGCAGAGTGAAGGAAAATCTCTGCGAACCGCCGAAGCTCCCGAAGAAGCTCTTCTGCTCATACTCCGCTATGGCTCTCAGCGCTTCCTCCTCGGTCTCCTCATAGCTCATATCGAAGAAGCCCGGCATCTTAAGCAGATGCTCGAGGCAGTAATGCACGACGTTTCCGGTCATCGCGGGGCTGGTCTCGCGGATATTGTCCTCCCGCAGCCCGAGCCCGTACTTGCAGAAGTACGCGAACTTGCAGTCCGCGAGCTTCTCTATCGCAGTCGGCGAATAGGAATCCGCCGCCAGCAGCGGAGCTGCCGAGAACGCGCGTACAACGTGCCTCTCACGGCCGGGAGCTTTGCCGGAAGCCGAGTCGAGCATCTCCGTGAAGCCCTCCGGCACCGCGCCGCACCGCGAAAGTATCTTTTTCAGCTCCCTGCGCTCGGCGGCCTGTGCCGGAGCACAGCTGCCGTATATGTGAGCGAGGTACTGCCCCGCCGAACGCGGGCTGCGGCAGTAATGGGCGGCTCCGAACATGTCTGCGCCTTCGATCTTTATGCCGTAGCGGGCGGCGAGCTTCTTCACCTCCGGTGACGGCTCGGTGACGGCACCGTCGCTGCCGCGGAAGGCGTAGGTTATATACAGCCTCTCGCGGGGCAGGTGCGTGCAGCGGTAGAGCGTGAACAGCTCCTCGGAATACCTTGACTCGCGCCCGGGCAGTATGGCTATCCCCATATCCGCGAGCTCGTCACACTCCGACGCGGAGAACGCCATGGGAGCTTTCGCGGGCGGCGGGAACTGCCCGCTGCCGAAGCCGCACAGAAAAACGTGTGTCTTGCTGCCGAAGCGGCTCCTCGACGTGTCTCCCAGAGTAACGCTGTCAAGGAACTGCGGAGGCCGCGCAACAGTCGTCGCGGTAAACACGTCCGTGAGTATCCCGATGTATTCCGGCAGCGGCATAACGCGGTCCCCGAGGGCTCTGTACGCCGACTCGAAAACGGTCACGATCTTTTCCCAGATCTCGTCGTACCCGTCAAAAAGCTCCTGCCTGAACTCGCCGTCCACGGTGCAGTTGCCCCGGATCGTCATTTCGACCGACATCTTATCAATGAGGAAGCGGCAGAGCTCCGCGGTCATTTCCGCACCTGTGCTGCCGTCAAAGGCGGCTTTCAGCTCCTCAAGAGGCCCGATGATCTTCGCGCGCAGCTCCTCGAGCTCCTCAAGCTCGGCTATCTCCCGCAGCGCGGCGGGGTCGGGGTCGGCACCGAGCACGGCGCGGTC
>CAMVBT010000155.1 GCA_947165805.1 uncultured Clostridia bacterium | reverse complement strand
TCCTTGCGGCGTTTTGGGCAACTTACAACGGCATCGTGCCGTTGAAGGAAAGTGGTTTTCTCCCTCCCCCCGGACCTCCTCTCTCCTCCACCCCCTCTCTTTCCGTAAAGGCGAACCGCTTCGCCTTGCAGCGGGCAGAGGCAGTACGCCTTGACAAGTAACTGCCGACCCGAAGAAAAATACAGGAGATTTTCTGCTTATGCAATACTTACTCGCCGCGATATACGGACTTGTGTTCGGTATCGCAAACATAATCCCCGGCGTATCCGGCGGCACGATGCTCGTAGTGTTCGGCTGCTATGACAAGGTATGCGGGGCGCTGTCCCTGAACATTAAAGAGATAAAGAAGAACATCGTATTCCTGATATTCTTCGGTATCGGCGCGGTGGCGGGACTTCTGGGATTCGCTGTCGTGATAAAGTGGCTGTTCGGCGCGTTCCCGACGGAGACATATATGTTCTTCATGGGACTTATCGCAGGCAGCATACCGCTGATACTGCGAAACGCGACTGTAAAGCAGAAATTCACACCCGTTTGCGCTGTTCCGTTCGTGCTTGCACTTTCGCTTGTGGTCTGCCTTGCAATGCTCGAACAGTCAGGCACGGTGACCGCTCCGTCGGAGCTGGAAGGCATAGGCGCGGCGGCGCTGTTCCTTGTAGCGGGCTTTACCGCGGCTGTGGCTATGATAATCCCCGGAGTTTCCGGTTCTTTCGTAATGGTGCTTTTCGGCACTTATGAGATCGTAATTTCCTCGATACACTTACACTCGCTCAACTTCGCGGTCATTATCCCGACGGCGATAGGCGTTCTCGCGGGGCTTGTGATTGGCGCGAGAATGATAACATTCCTGCTGAAAAAATACCGCCTTATGGTATTCTCCGCGATACTCGGGCTTGTTGTCGGCTCGCTGTACGCGATATTCCCGGCGGGCTTCGGACTTAACGCGGACACTTTCATCGGCGTGATAACACTGGCTGTCGGCTTTGCGATAGCTTTTATCGTCGGGAAGAAAACCAAGGTCGAGGAAGAGCAGTAAGTAATTTGCAATCCCTTGCCTCGCTGTTGTCAAGTAAAGGCGTACTACTGCGCGGAGCCCGCGCCCCCAATCCGTATGTTACATTCTGCTTATTTATAGTCTCTGCCTCGCAGTTGTTAAGTAAAGGCGTACTACCTAACTCCGCTGCAAGGCGAAGCGCTTAAAGTTTAGGCCAAGCCCTTTTTAAAGGGCGTCTTTTAAAATAAATCTTCTCGAGCGCGCAGCGCGACCAAAAGGAGGTGCGGCGGTCTGAAACGGATAACAGCGGCGGCGCTGGCTGCCGTACTTATGATGTCGGGGTGCAGCGGGGCGTCGGTGGAGGACCTGCTGAGCCCTCCGAGGCTCGACGGCGAGCAGACGGAGATATATGACGCTTTGCGGGCGTTCACGAATGACAGCATCACTCTGAAATATCCGAGAAGCGGGCAGTACAGGAGCGCGTTTGTCGTCAGGAATATCGACGACGAACCTACCGACGAGGCTATCGTATTTTACGAGATGCCGAACGTTTCCTCGGGAACGTCGCTGCGAATGAACTTTCTGGACAAGCAGGACGGAAGGTGGGTCTCTGTTTACGACTTCGCGGCATCGGGCAGCGAGGTGGAGAGCATACTTTTCACGGACCTCGGGGACGGGGCTGTGACGATACTTGTGAACTACCTCGTTCAAAGCTCCTCCGACCGCTCGACCAGCGTTATGACCTACCGGGACGGTGTTCCGCAGGAGCTCGCAAGCATCAGGAACATCTACACCGCGATTTTTGACGCCGACGGCAACGGCACGGACGACCTGTTTGCCATATCGACGGAGCGCGCTCCGGGTATAACCTCGGCATCCATTTACACGTCGAACAAAGGCAAGTTCACGCTTATAGGCGCAACAAACCTCAATTCCGGATTTGCGGAGATACGCAACGTCGTCTGCGGAACGTGCAGCGCCTCGGGAACAAGAGGAATTTTCATCGACTACGCGTTTTCGGACGGCTCCTTCGGTACGGACGCGATAGTCTACAACGACAAGTATTTCGCGCTTTCGCCTGCGCTGAAACCGGACACGATCACGCGTTCGTCAAACACCTACACTCCCTACATCAAGTGCTGTGACCCGGACGGCGACGGCTGTATAGAGATACCGGCAACTGTGCCGTTTATACAGTATGAGGAATCACCGCGCGCCGAACAGCTCTGCGAGACCGTCTGGTACACCCTCAACCGCAACGGCAGCGAGATCAGCCGCAAGTTCGGCAGCTTTGTCGGCACCAAGGGAGATTATATTCTGCTGTTCCCGGCGGGCTGGAGCGGCAAGGTCACCGTGTCAGCGTCGATATCCGAGGGTATAATCAGATTTAACCGCTACAACAGGATATCCGGCATAACCGAGGACAGTCTGCTGAAACTCTACGCTGCCGCGGAAGGAAACACCGAACGATACGAGAACAGCGACGAGTACATCGCGCTGGGGACAAGCCCCATGACCGGATATTCGTATTACGCCCAGCTCGGCACGGGCAGTCTTGTCCCGACCGAGGCGGAGCTGAAACAGATGTTCAGATTACTGTGAGAGGAGAGCACCCGAAGCTATGGAAGTGAAAAAAATACTCGTCTGCGAGGACGAGGACGCTATACGCGATTTTGTGGTCATTCACCTGCGCCGTTCCGGCTACGATGTCTTTGACGTTGACAGCGGAGAAAAGGCAATAGCGGCGTGGAAGGAGGGCAGGCGCTTCGATGTTGCCCTGCTCGATATAATGATGCCCGGCATCGACGGCACGCAGGTCTGCAAATTCCTCCGCGACGAGAGCAGCACGATAGGCATAATCATGCTCTCCGCCAAGAGTCAGGAAATGGACAAGGTGAACTGCCTTATGATGGGAGCGGACGATTATGTGACGAAGCCCTTCTCCCCCTCGGAGCTGATAGCCCGCGTAGACGCGATATTCAGGCGTGTGAGCGTGTCGCGCTCCGCCGCCGAGCAGGAAAGCGAGCTGATCTCCGGGCCGTTCCGCGTTGATCTGAAAAGCCGCCGCATAACCAAGGACGGCGAACCGCTCGATATAACGCAGGTCGAATATCATGTCCTCGAGTATTTCATCAGACACCGCGGCAGCGCCGTTGACCGCCGCACATTGCTTAATAAGATATGGGGCGAGAGCTATTACGGCGATGATAAAATCGTTGACGTCAATGTCCGCCGCATAAGAATGAAGATCGAGGAAGACCCCTCAAATCCGAAATACATAAAAACCGTCTGGGGCTTCGGCTATAAGTGGGACGAAGAATAAGCCGTTTGCGCTCGAGAACGGAAACAAGAAGTCGCTCCGCTCGAGAACGGGAATAAGAAGTCGCTCCGCTCGAGAACGGGAATAAGAAGTCGCTCCGCTTGAGTTGCCTCCGGCGGCCAGGTCTGTCGGTCAGCCCCTCTGTCACCTGCGGTGACACCTCCCCGCTAACGGGGAGACCACCTTTTAAAAAAGGGCCGGCTCCTAAAACAAACCGCTTCGCCTTGCAGATTCGGTAATGAGTACGCCTTTACTGACAACTGCGAGGCACAGACCCGCCCATAGCTGAAAAGTAACAGACGGATTGACCGCGCGGGTACCGCGCCTGCGAGGCAGAGATTATAAATAGCAGAATGTAACAGACGGATTGACCGCCGCGGGTACCGCGCCGCCTTGCAGATTCGTTAGATAGTACCCCTTTATCAAGTTAAGGAAACGTAAAATAAAAAATATCTGCGCCTTTAATACCTAAAGGCGCAGATTTTTTCGTGTTTAATTGTCGATAGAACAGACTTTGAACTACGAGGGACAGACCCGAAAGAGTTCAAAGCAAAAGACGGTCTGGGAGCGGCAGCTCGCCGCTGCGCTTTAATCGAAGATGTCCGGGAACAGATCGTCGAGATCCTTGAGGTTCTTCTTAAGTGTCGCTTCCTGTTCCTGAAGCTCTTTCCTGCGCTTCGGAGTGATAAGAGTCTTCTGCAGCTCCGCCTGTACTTCAAGCAGCGTCTTTCTCATAGGATCGCGGCGGCGCTGATACAGCAGCTTGCGCTCTTCCTTTTCCTGACGTGCACGGCGTGCGCGCTCGATAGCTTCCTTCTCCTCGCGCTCGGCCTGCAGCTTTGCACGCTGCTCCGCGATCTCACGGCGCTCGTCCTCGATGCGCGTTACTATCGCGTTGTTCAGTGCCTCATAACGAGCCTTCTGTTCGGGCGACGCAAAACGCAGCGCCTTCTTGAAGTTCTTGTCGTCGGTAACTGTCTGCGGCAGCGAAGGTATCTGGTCTTCGTTGCGGAGCTTGCACTCTGCAAGCAGCTTGCCTATGTACGCTCTCGAATCCTCTATGTCGATATCGAGTATCTTGTCAAAGTAGGAATCCGCGGTGTCAAACTCGCCGTCCTCAAGGAACATATACGCGCGCTTGATGAGGTTCTCCTTGTTCGCGGCAGTCGCGGTGACGATGTCCTCGGGAACTATCGCGTTGACCTCGGGCTTGAGTATGGCCTCTATCTTGTCGGATATCTCTCTCATGAACTCGTCTTCGGAGCAGTCGAAAACTTCCTCACAGTAAACAAGACATTCGGGGAGCTGCTGGAACTTGACAGCCGAAGAATCAAAGATCGGGAATACTTTCTTGTCCTTCGATCCCGCCATATAACCGCAGAACGTTTTCACGGCATACTCGAGATAACCGTCATGGCAGTTCGCTGCCGACCTGAACGACGGGAGCATTATCTTTGAATGTTTAAGCGCGAATGTGGTCTGCGCAGCCTTTTCGGCAGGATCGGAATCCTTCAGGAGCTCGGGAGCGTAGAAAGTATTGAAGTTGAGGTTCGATGTGAAGCGCAGATAGATCTTGTCGCCGTCGAGATCATCGTCAACAGTCGCGTTCTCGGGGCAGAGAATGAACACGTCATAGCTCTTGTCCTGCGAGAGTATTGTCTTTGTAAGGCTCACGGTGTCTTCGATAGTCCCCGCGACAGCTTCATATCTGGACTGCTGATCGGCGGGAGCATTATCGACCGCGCGCTTATAAGAGTCGCTTTCCTTTACGGCGCCGAGTGCGGAAATGTCCTTTCTGCATATGGGGAGCCTCTTGGAGCCGTTACGAACATACTGGATGCCGTATTCGCAGAGCATCTTCGCCCAGTAAGCCGGGCTGTCGGTCGGATCCTTTTCAATGAGCCCCTTTGCAAGCTTTTCGGCTTCGTCGAATCTGAAAATTTTTCTGAGATATGTTATTCTGTTAAGGATTCTGATATCTGATCTCGGGTATGCTTCGATATTTCCGCAGGTACGGCAGGTGCCGACTGCACCGCTCTCATCGGGGTTTACCTCTCCTCCGCATATTCCGCAGATGAGTCTGATTTCATACATATGTCCAAGTACCCTCCCTGTTACATAATGATACTCTTTTATTATATAGTGATTTTTTCCGACTGTCAATATTCAAAATACAATTTTGTTACAAATGCACTTTTTTCTATCTGTTTTTTATACGATATAACAATACGCTCAGGCTTTATTTACAGCCGTTCGCGCAGCTGTCCGGGCGCCGTTCATAAGGGCATACTTGCCGCGGCATTGAGCGCAAGATCAGCCGATGCCCCGGCCTCGGTGTACTCGAAGTACGCCTGACTGCCGATCATCGCGGCGTTGTCTCCGCAAAGCGCTATAGGCGGCACGAAAAGCGTGATACCGTGCTCCTTGCAGCGCTCCTCGAGCATAGTGCGCAGCCCCGAGTTCGCGGCCACGCCTCCAGCCAGCGCCGCAGTCTTGTATCCGAGATCAACCGCCGCGGCAACGAATTTAGAAGTGAGGATATCCGCCACAGTGTACTGGAACGAAGCCGCCAGCGAGTCAACGTCTATCTCCTCGCCCTTCTGCGCCGCGTTGTGAACGAGATTGATAACGTTCGTTTTCAGCCCGGAAAAGCTGAAATCATACGGCCCGGCGGTATGCGGACGCGGGAGCCTGTACTTCCTGCTGTCGCCGCGCTTTGAAGCCCTGTCGATGTACACGCCGCCGGGATAGGGGAAGCCCATGGCACGCGCGGCCTTGTCGAACATATGTTTAGAAAATATGATTTTGCAAATTTATCTGCCAATCTACCACATAAAGA
>CAMVBT010000154.1 GCA_947165805.1 uncultured Clostridia bacterium | reverse complement strand
ATAAAGGATATGCGGGCAAACGGATATGACCAGCTCGGGAACTGGCACTCGCATCCTGTATCGCCTTCCCGTCCGTCCGACGAGGACAAGCGCCTCGCCTACGACAGCACAGCAAGCTACATGATACTTTCGCTCATGGACGATGATCCCGTGCTGAACTCATTCCATATCGAGGGTGATACGGCGACTAAGGAAGAACTTGTGATAGAATAAAAACAATATGACCGATTGGTAGTGCAAAACTGCCAGTCGGTCTTTTTTGATAGTTATTTGAACCCCTGACAGTCATTATTTACTGTCAGGGGATTTTTGCAAAATATCGGGAGCCTTCTTTTATCATCTCCATGCTGCACAATCTGTCCCGCACCTATGGATTTTCTTGTGGGCAATCATACAAAACCGCCAAAAACGTAGCGGTGCCGGAGATAGCCGCCGCCGTGACCGCAGTTCCGTCGTAGGTCTTTGTTATATTCTGCACAGTTAGCACGGGCGCTTCCTTATTGCTTACGGTAAGAGTAGCGGTGATCGTGTAGTCGCTGTAATTCGTGCTTGTGACAGGTATCGCTACCGTTGCCGTCTTTCCGACGTTTCCTGCTTCGTCTGCAAACGCAAACGTGAGTGTCTTTCCCGAAACGCTCGGAGTTCCGTTTATAATGCTGTCATTATCCGTGACAGTCAGATCGCCGAGGTTTCCTCCTGTCACTATAAGCGCTGTGAGATCGACTGTTCCGCTTTTTCCGTACTTTGCTGAGCCGGAGACAGTCGCATTATCGTGAGCCGCCTTTGTTATATCAGCAGTTGTGCTTAAATGCCTATACTGCGCTATTTCAAAAAACTTCTACTGTCGTATCGCCCTAAAGTAACAGACGGTTTGCCCACACCGCACAGGTGCCGTGCTGATTTGTCATTCATTGCTATACGACTGTAAGTGAATAGTGAAAAATGAAAAGTGAATAATGAATAGTACAGAAACGCCGCAGTTACTCTCTGCGCTTTTACAATTAACTATTCATTATTCACTCTTCACTCTTCACTGAGCCGCGTTAGCGGCGTTTCTGGGATTGCGTTACAGAAAGTATATTTTCGACTAAGTGGAATAACCCCGCATGGTTGAGAGATTTATAAGCGTATCTCTATACTCTCCGCATGGCTGATCTTTAACATAAAAACATTTAAAGGAGAAGAATTATGACGAAGTATTCTTGTATTTATTGTAAAGATACTGGGTATATTGATGTACCCGATAATGAATCTGCTTATGATAGTGAGTATGATAGACTTGATAACATGGGACAATTTACAGGAGAGGAATGCCACGAACGTGCATTAAAGCGTTCTGGGAGCCATAAAGAAGCTTGTCCGTATTGCAATAAAGAATAACCTTATACCCGTTCAGAATGGAGCGGGTATGCTATTTATATTGAAAACTTATTGTATTATAGCTAATATTTGCTTATACATTGTGTATATTATCCGGAACTGATTTGCAAGCCTGCTCACACTTATTATTCAAAAACAGCCTCTCAAAAGATACACTTCATTACGATAAATCACCTCAAACTGTGATAAATAAAGGGCTCGCGAATCTTGGTGTGAACAAATTGTGAACAAAACGCCAAAATGAGGTCAAATTTTTAATTAGCTTGTCAAAATCAAAAACCGCTTAACAGGCTTTGTTAAGCGGTTTCTCTATGGTGGACCCGGAGGGGATCGAACCCTTGACCTCCGCGTTGCGAACGCGGCGCTCTCCCAGCTGAGCTACGAGCCCATATCGCGATATATATTATATCATAAGATCGGAAAAAAATCAATAGGTAAACAGAAATTTTTTTCAAAAACAGCATCCGGGTACGGCATATCCATTTATATTTGACAATTCTTAAATTTTGTGGTATTATATATCTGTATATTTTTCTTTTCTGCGGACGGGGGAGTCTGGTACAATGTTTGAACGTCTCGAATATCTGCGTGACAAGTCGAATAAGCTGCCGATGCACCCGGGTGTCTATCAGATGAAGGACAAGACAGGAAAGATAATATACATCGGAAAGGCAAAGGTGCTGAAAAACCGCGTCACATCGTACTTTCATGCGGTGGAAGCGCACAATGCCAAGACATACAAGCTGGTCTCGCAGATATACGATTTCGACTTTATCGTGACCGACACCGAGCTTGATGCGCTTGTTCTTGAAGCAAGCCTCATAAAACTGCATTCTCCGAAGTATAATATACTTCTGAAGGACGATAAGGGCTTCAGCTATTTCAGGCTGACCGGAGGCGATTATCCGAAGATAACGCACTCGTTCCGGAACGACGACCCGGATTCCACATATATCGGACCGTTCATGAGCTCCTTTGTCGTGAAGCAGGCGATCGAGGAAGCCAACCGCATATTCATGCTCCCGACCTGCAATAAGGAATTCCCGCGGGACTTCGGGAAGGAGCGTCCCTGCCTCAACTATCACATCAAGCGCTGTATGGGAGTGTGCAGGGGCTGTGTATCAAAGGAAGAGTATGCAGACATAATAAAGCAGGCTGTGGATTTCCTCAAAAACGGCAGCAAGGAAAGCATCGAGCGCCTTACCGCCGAGATGAACGAGGCGGCGGAAAACCTTGAATTCGAGAAGGCCGCGAAGCTCCGCGACCGCATAGCCGCCATAAACCGCGCCGCGAAGGTGCAGTCTATACGCTCCGACCGGGACATAAGCTGCGATGTGTTCGCGGTGTCGCACAATGCGGGGCTCACGGCGGCGGCGGTGGTCAAATACCGCGGCGGCCAGCTCATAGACAAGGAGAACTACTTCATCGGCGACGAATACGATGCCGACGTCATACGCACCGAATTCCTGATGCGATATTATGAGAACGGCCGCGAGATACCGAAGCTGATACTGCTTGACGGCGACAGCGAGGACAACGGGCTGCTGGGAGAATATCTCGGCGGAGTCTCCGGGCATAAGGTGAGCGTGACCGTGCCGAAGCGCGGTGAAAATCTGGTGCTGACGACGCTCGCAAAGAGCAACGCCGACGAATACCTCGCTCTGCGGGTAGGCAGGACAAGCCGTGAAGTGACGGCCTTGCAGGACTTACAGAAACTCCTCGGGCTGAAAAAAATACCCGTGCTGATAGAAAGCTACGATATATCGAACCTCGGAGAACAGACCCGCGTCGCGGGAATGATAACCTATAAGAACGGCAGGCCGTACAAGGCGGGATACCGCCGGTTCAACATAAAGGACGTTGTCGGAGTGGACGACTACGGTTGTATGCGGGAGGTACTGCGCAGGCGCTTCACACGGCTGCTGGAGGGCGACGAGAGCTTCTCCGAGCGCCCCGACCTGATACTGCTGGACGGCGGACAGGGTCATGTGGCGGCGGTGCGGGAAGTGTTCGATGAAATGGGCATAGATGTGCCGCTGTTCGGTCTGGTCAAGGACGAGAAGCACCGCACAAGAGCGATAGCCGCGGACGGCGGAGAGATACAGGTGAACGCCAACAAAAACCTGTTCAGGCTGCTTACCGAGATACAGGACGAGGTCCACCGCTATTCGATAAATTACCAGAGAAAAAAGCATAAAATGACCCAGTATGAGCTCGACCTTACGAAAGTGAACGGCATCGGCGAGAAGAAGGCTCTCGCGCTGCTGAAAACGTTCAGGACGAAACAGGGCATAAAGGACGCATCTGTGGAGGAGCTCATGGAGGCCGCGAAAATAAGCCGTGAAACGGCAGAGGAGCTGCACCTGTTCGTGCAGGAAACATTTTAACGGAGAAAAGATAAGTTATGAGAGTAATAACCGGAAAAGCGAGGGGCATGAAATTGAAGTCCCTCGAAGGCACCGAGCTGATACGCCCGACCGCCGATATGGTCAAGGAAGCAATGTTCAGCATAGTGCAGTTCGACGTTGAGGACGCCGTGGTGCTCGACCTGTTCGCGGGTTCGGGGCAGCTCGGCATAGAGGCGCTGAGCCGCGGTGCGAAGAAATGCTATTTTGTGGACAGCAGCCGCGAGGCCATAGCGGTGATAAAGGACAATCTCGCTCACACGAAGCTCACCGACAGCGCCGAGGTGGTCAATATGCCGAACTCCGCGTTCCTGCGGACCGTGCGGGAGAAGATAGACATTGCGCTGCTCGACCCGCCCTACGGCAAGAAGCTGATACAGCGCTCCCTGCCGGCGCTCACGGAAGTGATGAGCGATGACGGGATAATCGTTTGCGAGCACGAGACAGAATGCCGGCTCCCCGAGGAAGAGGGGGATTTCGCGGCCTCAAAGACCTACAAATACGGAAAGATCGCGCTGACCGTCTACAGAAGAAAGCAGGAAAGCGAGGATAACGAGGAATGATGAAGAAAGCCATTTATCCGGGCAGCTTCGATCCCGTGACGAACGGGCATCTTGAGATAATAAAACGCGCTTCGCAGATGTGCGACCAGTTGATCGTACTGATATCCGTAAACCCGAACAAGAGCTCCAGCTTCTCTGCGGAAGAAAGAGCCGCGTTCCTGCGGAAGGTCTGCTACGATATCCCGAATGTGAGGATAGACAGCTGCAGCGGCCTGATAGTGGATTATTTCCGCGAGCACGACTGCGATATCATAATCAAGGGACTTCGCGCGATGTCGGACTTCGAGACGGAGTTCCAGATGGCGCACGTCAACAAGCACCTCTGCCCCCGGGCGGAGACCGTGTTCCTGTGCGCGGACAGCCAGAGCACCTACCTCTCTTCGAGCATGGTGCGTCAGATAGCAATGTTCGGCGGCGATATCTCGCCGTTCGTTCCCGAGTCCATAAAGGACGATATAACAAAAAGGCTGCTGATAAAGGCAGCAAAGGAGGACAAGTAAAATGGGTATCGAAGAAACACTGGACATGATGGACGATATGCTCGATAAGGCGGTCAATGTGCCGTTCACAAACAAGAAGTCGCTGATCGACGTTGAAAAGATGCGTGAGCTGGTGGAGGAGATAAGGCTCAACACCCCGCGCGAGATCAAGCAGGCGCGCGACCTTGTGAACGACCGCAAGACTATCATAAACGACGCGAAAAACGAGGCTTCGGCGATCATAGCGAGAGCCGAGCAGCGTGCCGCGGCACTCATCTCCCAGCAGGAGATAGTCCGTCAGGCCACCCAGAAGGCGAACGAGATCAACGCCGCCGCTCAGGAGCAGACCAAGGAGCTCCGCGATATGACCAACAAGTATGTGGACAATATGCTCACCAAGGTCGAGGAGCTGCTTTCCAACGACATCATCGACGTCAGGAAGGCAAGGAGCGCGCTCAAGCAGACTATCAAGTGACGTACATCAGAAAGCCACCGGATACAGACCCGGTGGTTTTTGTTATATTGTAGGACGGTATGAACGCGCTGCCAATATTTTTTCGCCCGTTTCAGAAACGAACAAGCGGGAACTGCTCTGAAACAGCAGGCACTTACGGCTGCGAGGCAGAAAAATACCGTCTCGAACTATGTCCGAGACGGATCGACCGCGCGGGTACCGCGCCTGTGATTGCGTTACAAAAAGTATATCCGAACTCCGGGCAGCGAGGCAGAAAAAATCCGTATAGAAGATTACTTCCATACGGATTCGCCCCCGCCCGTCGGCGGGCTGTCTCTCCCGAACGCTTTAGATTTTTTACTTGAGTTTAAAGAACCGTACCTATTACTCTATATTATAGTATACTTGCATCACTATGTCAAATATTTTCAAAAGGAGCACCCTGCCGAAGCTTGAACCCCGGCAGGGTAAATCAAAGGAGAAATCTATTACTCAAGCACCTGCTCGGCTTGGACTCCACCGATAAAGGTGATCTTGATGGTGCGTTTATCGATAACATCAATCCGCTCGATGAAACGCCGCGTCATGCTGTCATCATATTCTGTGAGCTTGAAATCTGTTCGGTCGATCTCGTCCAGGATTTCTTGAACAGAATCGGTTGTTATCGAATGACCTGTGAGCTTCTCACGCTCGGCTCTGATCTGCTCGTTTATAGCATCTATCTCATCGGAGAGTCGCTTGAACTCGCCGTCATATTTCGTATAATCGGTTTCCGTAAGGGATAATTCCAGCAGTCGGCTGATCTCATCGCTGCGTTCTGCCCGAAGCTGTTCGAGCTGCGAGATTATCTGTCCGTCCGGGATCACGACCTCTTGGATCCCGGCTTTCAGCTCCT
>CAMVBT010000153.1 GCA_947165805.1 uncultured Clostridia bacterium | reverse complement strand
CGCAGAAAGGTGCAAAGCCTGCGGATATTCCGCGAATGGACGGCTGGCTCGCGCGGTTTGCTGAGCTCACAAAAACAGTGCGCCCTAACGCTGACCCGAATTATCCGGGCGCGGGAGCCGCGGGAGGTCTCGGATTCGCGTTTCTGTCATACACGAACGCGGTCTTGCAGTCCGGAGTTGAGCTGATACTGCGCGAAACGCGGCTCGAAGAATACATTCGCACCGCCGGCATCGTTATTACCGGCGAGGGACGGCTTGACGCGCAGACCGCTATGGGCAAGGCTCCCGCAGGCGTGGCGAAGCTCGCGAAGAAGCACGGAAAGCCCGTTATCGCCTTTGCGGGAAGCGTGACAAAAGATGCCGCAGTCCTGCATGACTACGGCATTGACGCATATTTCCCGACAATTCGGGGAGCCTGCAGCCTCGAAGACGCGATGAAGCCGGAGACTGCGCGGGAAAACCTCGCCGACACGGCCGAACAGGTCTTCAGAGCGATGAATATATAGACATAATTATTATAAGGAAAAATCAAAGCTCCTCCGGAATCCCGGAGGAGCTGTATTTAGTTTGCTTTCATATTCACCTTATCTTTTTTCCGATATGGTACTCCTCCGCGTCAGTCGCTTACGGTAAGCGATACGTTGTCGTAATACGAATCCGACTCGGAGCCGTATTTATAGTAGGTATAAAGTGAGCACCTCGCGGTGACGGCGCCGTTCGGAACTGCAGCCGAAACGCTCATACTATGCCATGTCGTGTTTCCGTGATCCTTTGCCGAGGAAGCTTCTCCGATAACAGCTCCGCTTGCGTTGAGGAACTCGATCTTAAGCATACTCTCGTCCTCATGCCCGCTGCGGTAAGCGCGGTTCTGCGCGGTGAGGGTCGCTTTCTTTCCGACGTAGCCGCTTATATTCACGTCCTGATACATTCGTGACCCGTTTGAACCGGTAAAGCCCTTCGTATAGAAGAAATTGCCGTCAAGCGCGGTCACCCCGTCATACGAAGTCGCGGTCGCCCACTTCCCGTCGGGAGCCGTCCAGCCCGAAAGCCCGTTTGAAGCATTGCCGTTCGTGAGCAGGTTGCCGGTCGAAGTCCCGGCGGACGAGCCGCCGGAGCTGCCGGAATTCGAGGAATCGTATCTGAATCCGAGGACTTCCACAGTATCTTCCTGTTCGGTCACGGTGCCGGAGAATATCTCCTCCTCATCGCCGACCTGAACGCGCACTATCCAGTTCGTGGACTGACCGGGCGTTCTGTCCTCATAGTTGTAGACATATACCCAGTATTCGCCGCTCACGGGGTTCGGGAAGAATACGTTCTCGATAGGGTGTTCCTTCATGTTCTGCGCGTTGTTCGCGTCGATATCGAGGGTGCCGCCCTGTGCGGACTTGTTGCCGTGCCATATCTCCGAGCCGTTGGGAGTGAAGACGTGCAGGTCGATATCGTCCTTGGAATCCCACATCAGCGTAATGGTTATCTCGCCGCTGCCGGCTCCCTGATGAGTGCGCTGATCGTTGATGCCGGATTCCGTAAGATCGCCGTTATTGCCGCCGGAATTGCTGCCTGCGCCCGGAAGTTCACTGCTCCATTCACAGATGAAATAATTGGCAGCAGTTCCGTATCCGCCATAGCCGTCAACCCACTGATAGCCGCGCTCCTTGTTCATAACGACATAATCTTCTCCGGCGCCGAGACCGTTGTTGGGTTCTTCGGTTCCCGCAGAGCCGCCCGGATACCATGCCGTATAACCCCACGGCTCACCGTTGAGCCAGTACCATTCACCTTCCGAACCGTAGTCCGAGCCGCCTATCCAGAAGTCGCTGTAATCTACCTGTGCCGCAAGCGAAGCTACAAAGTCCTGCTCGCCCTGCGAAGTAATAGTGGCGAGATAGCCGCCTATGTTTTTGCAGTAATCGTTAGCCGCCAACGGGTCAAGCTTCTGTTCGATGACCGCGTAGGTATGACCGTTGTATATACCGGAAACAGCGTCTTCGGGAATGCCTGTTGCCGAGCTGCCAGGGTTGTCGGTGTTATCGGTATTATCGGAGCCTGCCGCGCCCGCATAAGTCACGGTGAATACCACATAATCCCACGTTTCGAGATAATACATGGTATTGCCCTTGAGCGTGTATGTCTTGGAGATATCGTCCCTGAACCATTCCTCATTGCTTACACGGGAATTGTCGGTGGAATCGGTCAGTATGAATATCGCGTCGGCAGTGCCGAAGTAATCCTGCGGGTGCTTCATCGTGATCGTGTAATCGCCCGCTTCGCCCGTTGTGAACTTATAGACAACGCGCTCCTGTCCGACGCTTACTATCGCCTTATTATCCACGGTCTGACCTATGCTTATCGGTATAGCTGTCGAGAAGTCGTCGCCGCCGGGTGTCGGTGTTGTTGTGCTGTTATCTGTGTTGCCGCTGTTGCCGTTATTGCCGGTCGGGGTCACAACGCGTGTTCCGTCGCCGTACTCGTCATACTCGCAGTAGAAGCCGGACTGATAGTTGCCCACATCCTCGTTGTCAAGGTCATTCCACGTCATATCCGTCCAGAGGTGACCGCACCATTCGATGCCGCCCTGATCGTTGGGCTCGCCGGACTTCCAGTACGTGTAGCCGCCGAACGTTTCTCCGGTCACCCAGCTCCAGCCGCCGTTGTCGCCGTAAGCGCCTATCCAGCCTGTCGTTCCGGGGAACGTGCTCTCGATGAACGCCTGCTCCTCGGCGGAGGTTATGGTCACAAGATGTCCGCCCATGGACTGACAGTAAGCTCTCGCATCGGTCCATGTTATGTCGCCGGCTTCATAGTATTCATAGCGGTGACCGCCGAACTCGCCTTCGGGAGTTTCGGACGCGCCGTTATAATCGAACTCATAGATCGGGATATCCGTGCCGGTACCGTCTATGGTGCCGGTGAACTCGCGCACCTCGCCGTCAACATCGACGCGCACGATATAGGAAGCGCTGTCGTCACTGCGGTCGCGGTACTGGTTCAGATATACCTTGTAGTGGCCGTTTGCGGGTGTATCGAAGTAGATGTTCTCGACGGGGTCGAGTATGCGCTGACCGCCCGCGTTGGCGTCAACGTCAAGCCTTCCGCCGCCCGCTGTCTTGTTGCTGTAATAGATATGGTGATCTCCGGGGGCTATGACGTGCAGATCGACGTCGTCGTACCTGTTCCACATGGTAGAAACGGTGATCTTGCCCGTTCTGGCTCCGCGGTCGACAAGCGTTCCGCCCATGATGCCGCTGTCGGGCGGAGGCGGCAGAGTGCTTTCCGTGCCGTGTCCGCCGTAGTCGAACTCGAACACGAAGGTCTCGGTGCCGCTGTTGTCGATGTCGCCCTCGAACATCTTCTCGGTATCGCCGATCTTCACCTTGACATACCAGTGGGTGGAGCTCCCGGACGTCCTGTCGCGGAAGTCGCGCAGATATATCTTATAGTGACCGTTCTCGGGGTCGGGGAAGTAGATGTTCTCGATAGCAACGTCCTCCGCGAGCTCGCTTTCGCGCGCGTTCATGTCAACATCGAGGGTGCCGCCCTGAGCCGTCTTGTTGCGGTAGTAGATGCGGCTGCCGTCCGGCGTTATCATGTGCAGATCGAGGTCGTCGTGCGTCTGCCACGCGAGAGTCACGGTTATCGGACCCACGCCCGCGCCGAGATCGCCGGCTATATGGGTTATCTCGCCGCCGGTGATCGGAGGCTGAGAATTGCCGGTATTATTGGGATTTCCGCTGTTTCCGCCGTTATTGCTGTTATTGCCGTTGGTCGGGCGGTTCCTGATCTCCTCGGAAGTTTCTCTGATAGTTGTCGGAGATGTGGGAGGCAGGAAGTCGCCGATAGGGCCCCTGTTGTTCTCGGGAGGATCGTAGTTCGGGCCGCTGCCGTTATCCGTGACAGAGGGCGGGTCGGTAACGGAGCCCTCGCCCTTGTTGCCGCGTGTTATAGTGAAGCCGCCCACGCGGTCTATCCTGAACCATGTGAAGAAGCTGGAGGAATGGAAGGTTATGCCGTTTTCGTTCGGGTCCTCGGGGTAAGTATTTATCGAGATCGAACGGCTGTCCTCGCTCGGAGTGTAGTCCGGGAACTGATCGCGATTGATCGTCAGTCCGCAGGTCGTTCCATAGACTATGCAGCTGCGGTCGCTGCCGACATCTATGAGGATATCGGTATTGCCGACGCCGACTGTGCCTCCCTTTATCGACTGCGAGAGGGTATGTATGCTGTGAGTGCCGTTGGGTATATGGGTGAATGAGCCGGAGGTTATCTCACCGGACACATAGAACTGCATGGAGAATACGCCCGCCATGGTATTTACGGCATTGTTCCACTCCTGGACGGGCGTGGAGCGTCCTCTGTAGATGCCGCGCAGCTCCATGACCGTCGCGTAGCCGTTCTGCGAATCGGCAAGCATCTGTCTGCCGAGAGCGGAGCACTGCTCGACGCTGTCCGCGGCGGAAGCTGTCCCGGACACTTCCGCGGAGATGTCGTCCTCATTCGCCGCAGATGCTTTTACCGTGAACGGGAACAGTATATCCACAAGCTCCGGAGCCGCGTATGCCGCGTTGATCTTGGTGCTTATGCCCTTTGTTTTCTTGATCTTGTCGTTTTCGGCAAGCTCGCCGGACATGGATATCATCTTATCCGAAACTTCCCCGGTCGCCTGCCATGCGTCAAGACACTGGTCGAACCGGGCGTTTATGGTGTCCGGGTCGGCGGCCGCAAGGTCCGTTTCAAGAAGCTGCTCGGTCAGCAGTCTCGCGAGCGAATAGCTCTGGGTGCCGAGAGTCGTCATGTCGCAAAGCTTTGCGAAGCTCGCTTCGAGCTCCTCGCCGAGAGGGCTCTTTTTACTTCCGAACGGGTTGAAGACAAGCACGATAATGAGCGCTATCGCGAGGAATACCGCGATTATCGTGATTATCAGCGGGTATCTGCTCTTTTTCTGCTTGACCGCGGCTCCTCCCGCAGGCTGCATTGCCGGCTGCGCGTACATCGGCTGCTGGAATTGCGGCTGCACGGGCTGCTGGTACTGCAGCTGTGCGGGCTGAACGGGCTGCTGATACTGCGGCTGCGCGGGCTGCACAGGCGGAACATATGTCTGCTGCTGTACCGGCTGCACCGGAGGCGGTGCGGGCTGCGCGGGCTGAACGGGCTGTGCCTGCTGCGGAATATTCAGCTTGGCACCGCAATTGTTGCAGAACGCCGCGCCCGGAGTCACCGGAGCTCCGCAGTTGGTGCAGAACCTGTTCCCGGAAACGGGAGGATCGCTCGGAGCCGCTGTGCCGCAGTTCGCGCAGAAAGCCGAACCGTCGGGTATCTGGCTTCCGCATTTCGGACATATCTTACCCATATCGGTTACCCCCTTATCGCTTTATATCGTAATTCATATTCATCAGATCACGGATAGCCTGTTCGTCATCGGTGATGTTTGCGTCACCGTGAATGGTGTGCTTAAGGACGCTGCTCGCCACAGCGAAATTCACCGTATCCATGGGCTTGAATTCGTGCATTATCGCGTAGATCAGCCCCGAAGCGAACGCGTCGCCTCCGCCCACCCGGTCGAGTATATTGAAGGTGAACAGCTTGCTCTCGAAGGTGTGGTCGTTGTACCACATGAAGGCCTTGAGGCTGTTCTCGCTGCCGCTGTGCGCGTAGCGGACATGCCTTGCTATGCAGCGGATATTCGGGTAGCGCTCCGTGAACGCCCTGAATATCTCGTCCTGCTGCTCATAGGTGGGCTGGAGCGGCACACCGTCCTTGACATCGCCGAGCGAATGGTCGTTTTCGTCCCTCCACAGATGATAAGGCTCGATGCCCAGCAGCACATCCACATAGGGCAGACATTCGGTGCAGAAGTCTCTTGCTTCCTCCCACGACCAGAGACTGCTCCTGAAATTGCCGTCAAAGCTGACCGTGATGCCCTTCTCCTTCGCTTTCAGGAGAAGGTCGCGTATCATCCAGCGGCAGTTTTCCCCCAGCGCGGGAGTGATGCCGCTCAGATGCAGCCATGTGAAATCCGAAAGAAGCTCGTCAAAGTTCAGCCTGGAGTAGTCGTATTCGGTGAACGCGCTGTGCTTGCGGTCATAGGTGACCTTGCTCGCGCGGATGCCGAAGCCCGCCTCGAGGTAATATGTACCGAGCCTGTGCGTCGGAGTCTCTTCCGGCGTGCTCAGGATCACGGGGGTACAGTGCACATC
>CAMVBT010000152.1 GCA_947165805.1 uncultured Clostridia bacterium | reverse complement strand
GTACCATGTCTTTGTCATCGAGATGACGAAGAACGAGTACGTCAGCGTTACACCGTTGCGGGATATGAAATACAGATACTCGCAGATCTTTACCCACAGGATATCGTTGGAGCTGAGCGGCGGATCCGCTATGTAGGCTATCCTCTCGAATATCTCGCAGAGCGCGGCTATGAGCGCCAGAACGGTACCGAGCAGGTACAGCCTGTCCGACCTTCCCATAGTCATCCTGCGGTAGAGCGTTGTGCAGATAACTATAATGTATATCGGCACCGCGCATATATCAAAATAAATTATCTTGTCCATTATGCCTGTTTCCTTCCGAACAGCAGTCCGAACGTGCCGGCTCCGCAGTTCGCGGAGATCGCCGGTGACGCTTTCTGGAGATATACCTTCCCGAACTTCACATAGTTCGCGACCTCGGTCTTTATCTGCTCCGTTTCCTCGCTGTTCATGCCGACGTATGTGATGAACAGCGTGCTCGTGTCTATGGTCTCCGGCGAGCGCAGGATATTGCGGATATAATTGCGGCGCGCCTTTTCGAGACTGCCGATATACAGTCTGCCTACGACCATGGAGCTGTTCTTCATCACGATCACGGGGTGTATCATGAATGCCTTGCAGAGCTTGTTTATGCGTTCGGAGAGCCTTCCGCTGCGGTAGAGGTACTCGGTGTTCTCGAGTATGAAGCTCGTCTGTATGCGGTCGCGCATACCTTCAAGCTCATCACGAAGCTCGTCTGGGTCAGTGAAGGACTCGCTGTCGATGCGCGTCTTGGCGGCTATCGCCATAAGACCCATGCCGCTCGAAAGATGCCCGGAATCTATCACGCTGACGTTATAGAACGCGAGAGCCGCTTCGCTGGCGTTTGCGAAGCCGCCGCTGGAGCGCTTGGCCATTGCTATGTGTATGATGTGCTGAGCCCGTGAGAGCTGTTCGGCGAAGAAACGCTCATACTCCGCGACTCCGGGGCAGTCGCTCTTTACGCTGAAGCCCTCGTCCTGCATACAGCGTATCAGCACATCGCCGTTCGCCTCGATGCCGTCGTCGAATTCGCCGGTATCGGTGCAGACCTTGTAGGGCAGCACGGGTATGCCGAGCTGGGCGGTAAGCTCCTTCGGCAGGTCGGAGACACTGTCCGTGGTGATGAGCAGCGGCACCTTGCGGGCGGTCTCGCGCACGGTCTCGTTCGTGCTGTATTTCGCGGCGCTGCCGTTTTTCAGCTCAACGAGCTCGGAGGGCAGCACCGAGAGCAGCGCGGCTTCGAGAGCCGCCGACTCGACGGGCTTCATCAGATATCCGTCAAATCCCTCGCGCCGGTAGAGCGCCTGATCCTCGCTTCCCGCGTTGGCTGTGAGCGCTATGACGGGTGTTTCGCGGCACAGGCCTCCGGACTGGGCGCGTATGGCATGGAGACACTCAATGCCGTCCATTCCGGGCATCAGGTGATCCATAAATATCGCGTCGTAATGCTTCTGTACGGTGAGTTTCAGGCAGGCCTCGCCGCTGTCGGCTGTGTTGACGGCGACCTTTGTGCCGCGCAGGAGCTTCTCCGCCACAAGCAGGTTGGCACTGTTGTCGTCCACGATGAGGACGTTCGCCTTCGGAGCCTCGAACACATCTCCCGGACGCGCCCCGTGAATGTTCCCGCGGAAGTCCTCGATGCTGAAAGACCCGATGACCTTGTCGTCAACGGTCTCCTGCTCTATGCTCACGGCGAATACCGAGCCCTGTGTATATATGCTGTTGACGGATATCTCTCCGCCCAGCAGGTCAACGAGCTGCTTTACTATGGCGAGACCGAGGCCTGTGCCTTCGATGTAGCGGTTCTTCTTCTCGTCCACGCGCCTGAAGGCGTCGAACAGGTAGGGTATGTTCTCCTTCCTTATACCTATGCCGGTATCCTCGACGGAGTAGGTCACAAGCACCTTGCTGGTGCCTGTCCTGCGGCAGTGCACCGACAGGCTCACGCTGCCGGCGTCGGTGTATTTCACCGCGTTGCCGAGCAGGTTTATGATTATCTGCTTTATGCGCACCTCGTCGGAAAGGAGCTGCGCGGGCATGGTGGGGTCAACGTCTATCTTGAACTCGAGACCCTTGTCGCGGGCTCTCACCCATGTCATTCCGGCTATCTCCGATAGCATTTTGCCCACATCGTATATCACCGGGACTATCTCCATTTTGCCGGACTCCATTTTCGACATATCGAGTATGTCGTTTATCAGCGAGAGCAGGAGCTTCGACGCGGCCTGTATGTTGCGGGCGTCATCGGCGACCTCCTCCGAGGTGTCCTCGCGCAGTATCATTTCGTTCAGGCCGATTATCGTGTTTATCGGCGTGCGTATCTCGTGGCTCATGCTTGAGAAGAAGCTGTTCTGCGAGCGGTTCAGCTCCTCGATCTGGCGGCTCTTTTCCTCCGCGCGCTCCTTCTCCTTGCGCAGTACGCTTATCTCGAACCCTACCATCAGCGTCAGCACGGCGCTGACTATCATCACGGAAACGATAGAGTCCGTGAACGCCGTAAATCTTTCATGCGCTATCACAGCCTCCGGGAAGAAGTACGCGGCAATATAGCAGCCTACCGCGACCACGCCCTCTGCCGCGAGCAGTATGTATTTCTTCCTGCCGTAGACCAGCATGCTCACGAACAGGGTAGAGAACACGAACCACACCGGAGCTCCGCCGTCGAGACCTCCGCCCGTGAAGAACACCAGCGGCAGCAGCAGCACTATGACAAGCACCGATATCACCGTGGACAGTAGGTCGATCTTTTTCAGCTTTATGCCCGCCGTGACCAGCACAACGAACACGGCGAACCCTATTCCGAGCAGCATCAGGTCCTCGGCGCTCTCGCCGATGATAAGGCCTGCGATCAGCTCAATGAGTATCACCGAGAGGGCTGCTGCCGTGATGAGCAGGAACATACGCTCATGTATCGTTCTGTTTTCGTCGCGTATGGCTTTTATCAGCTTCTTCATCAGGACTCACCTCCCGGCAGGAATTCCATGGGCTCGTCGCCGTCGGGCAGGAACTCCATGGGCGAATCGTTGTCCGGAAACGCTTTTGTATCTCCGGTGAACGCGGCTATCGACTCCATGAGCTGTCCGTATTGTTTCAGGAACGCTTCATGCTCCGCGCTTATAAAGGCGGTATCTTCGTCCTTCGCAGCGCTTTCGAGAGCCTTTGCGGTGTCGGAGAGCTTTACCGCGCCTATCATCTTCGAGGTACTCTTTATCGCGTGTACCCTGATGCCGTATGCTTTAAGATCCTTGTTCACATAGTAGTCCGAAAGCTCTTCGAGCTTGCGCGCGCTGTCCTTCGCGTATTCGGAAAGGAGCTGGCGGTAGAAATCCGCGTCGTTCTGACAGTACCGCAGTCCGATGTCGGTATCCACTCCGCAGGCACGGAGACCTTGATAGGGGTCGTCTGCCGCGGGAGCCGACGTTTCCGGTGCTGCGGGCATCACGGACGGTATCACGGCGGGTTCGTACTCATATACGATCGCCGATACAGGCAGTACATGACGCAGCACGCGTTCAAGGTCTGTGAGTTCTATGGGCTTCGGGATAAACCCGTCAAATCCTTCGGACAGGAACATCTCTTTCGCGGTGCTTGCGGCATTGGCGGTAAGAGCGACGATGCAGAGCTCCTTCCTTCGCTTCGAGGCATCCGCTCGCAGGCGCTTCATTGCCTCCACGCCGTCCATTCCGGGCATCATGTGATCCATGAAGATGATGTCGAAATCATCCTCCGCGCACATTCTTATAGATTCCTCGCCGCCGGGAGCCGTGCTTACCGTCATTCCGTAGCTCTCGAATATGCCGCGCGCGACGAGCAGGTTCATGGGCTCGTCGTCCACCACCAGCGCTCTGACGCCGGGGCAGGTGAGACGGCGGTTGTCCGCACCGGGACCGACGCGCAGGCAGTTCAGGAAGTTCGCCGCCTGTGCGCCGCAGAATGGCTTCGGGAGCAGCGCTATGTTCGAGCCGATCTCGCCGCCGAAATCCCTGTCCTCGACGAGCACGACGTTCATCTTCGAGGTCAGGCTGTCTATGTAGCCCTTGTTTAGCTGATATTCGCCCGTTCCGACGAACAGGTGTGTCACGCGGTATGAGGACGTGAGCAGGTCTTTCAGCTCATCTATGCTCCTTGTGCGCATGAACGGCACGCCAAGCCCGTCTACGAGTCGGCCTATCATCTCCATATAGAATTCCCTTACTCTCGGATCCTTCGTGGTCATGAAGCCGAGGAAGCCCGCAGCGCGTACATTCTCCTTGTCGGAGACCGAGATGCACGGCGACGGATCGGCGACCTCCTGCGGTATGCTCACGCGCACAAGAGTTCCCTGTCCCGGAGTGCTCTCGATGTACAGAAAGCCTCCCATCGCGCGCACGAAGCCGTTTACTATCGGAATGCCGAGCCCGAGGCCTCCGGCGGCTCTGGAGCGACCGGAGTCGGACTGGTAGAATTTGTCGTATATGTGCGCGAGCTCCTCGTCTGTCATTCCCACACCCGTATCGGTTATCTCAAAGACGAGGTTCACGCCGTACCCGCGCTCCCGGCAGGTGACGCTTACGCAGACACCGCCGTCCTTTGTGAATTTGAACGCGTTCGAGATGAGGTGGCGCAGTATCTTCTTTATCTTGCTGCCGTCGCCGACGAGCTCATACGGCACTTCGGGGGACAGGTCGATCACAAGGTCTGCTGTGATGCTGTTTTCGGCGCGCAGACGTTCCGTGAGATCGTTGATGATAGATGTTATCATGTAGGTCTCGCGGGTCACGGAGAGCTTCTTCGTGTCTATCTCGGTGAGGTCCATTATGTCCTCGATGCGTCCCGCTATACGGCGGCCTGCCTCGGCTATCGCGGACATCCTGCCGCGCACCTGATCCGACATCTCCTCCTTTTCCATTATCGCGGAGAGTCCGAGAACGGCGTTTATGGGCGTTCTTATCTCATGGGAAACGTTGGCGAGGAAGTTGTTGGCGCTCTCGTTGTCCTTCATCACCTCGTCTATCTTCTTTCTGTACTGCTCCTCGGTATTGTTCCACGCCGAGGATATCCTGTCCGCTATGAACGCGGCGATCAGTATAAGAATGAACTGCCAGATGACGCGGGTGATATTCCCGGGCTGGAGTATGAGCCCTGTGCCGCCTTCCGCGGAGCCGCCGAAATGCCTGTATATCAGGTGCAGCCCCATTCCCGCCATGCCGCCGAGCACACCTGCTCTTACAAGTGCGCGCTCTCCGGTCAGGGAGAAGATGAAGGACATTATGACGACTATGGCGGTGCTGTCGTAGACGGTGTCTATGTTCACGGCGTAGTAGAACGCCTCGAATATCAGGAAGCTGCCGTAAATGAATATCCTCGCGCGCGGGGGGAGCTTCCCGGATATATGCAGCACGACGCACGCGGCTGCACCGGCTGTTATGACCGGTATCATCCAGAGGTCCCATTTCAGTATGCAGTCGAGTATTATCAGCACGACCGAGAACATTGTGATCGTCACAAGAGTGAGAATGTGAGATATCGAGGATATCTCCGTGATTATACGGTTGTTTTTCATATTGTTCGTCCTTCGTCAGCGGCGCGTCGAGCGCGGATAGGGTATCAATATTTTATTATACCACAATATTGCATTTTTTGCAACAAAAAAATGCCGCACAGCGCTGACGGCACAGAAAAAGGCACTGCCGGCAGATAATAGCCGGCAATGCCTGCTGCGTTGAAACTGACAGGATCATACGCCCCGGACAGTCGGATACCGGCAGAGAGCCTGCGCGGTATCAGAGACTTGCCGCTTTGTTGGGCATATTGCATCTTATGTAGGCGGCTTTGATGATATCAACGGTCTCGTCGCTCAGCTCACCCGAGAACCGTGTGAGCGTATCGCACAGCTCGAGTATCTGACGGTCGCTGCCGCTGCCTGTGGAATACACCCACAGCAGGAGTTCGTCCGCTTTCAGCGCTTCGGGAGAGTTCTTTCCGAAGTGGCGTTCACATTCAGCAACACATTCTTTCGCGTACTCTGCTGTTATCGGTGAGTTCTCGCGGACAAGCGCCTCGCACAGTCCCCGGTACAGCTCTGTTGCTTTACCGGCCTCCCCGATAAAGTAGTAGTCTGTCGCGAGATGTTTCAGCGCTTCTATGACGGGACCGAAGAAATACCCGTGCTTCCCGAACATTACGGAGAAGCATTTTTCGTGCTTTCTGACAGCGTTTTCGTAGTCCTTGACCGAGAGATCGGAAG
>CAMVBT010000151.1 GCA_947165805.1 uncultured Clostridia bacterium | reverse complement strand
CATGTCGTGTATGTTCTGACGGAACTTCTTGAAGCTGATGTGTTTGAGATCCTGCTTTATCTTCTCGTTCCACTTTTCGTAGAGCCTGTTCGCGCTGCCCTTTTCGATCTCATAGGGGCGCACTCTGTACAGGCAGCGGCATATCGCGTCGCCGTAGATAACACCCATGAACGCGCGTATCGCAAGTCCGGGAGTGATCCTGAAGCCCGGCTGCTTCTCAAAGCCGTTGAAGTTCAGCGACAGCAGCGGCGTGTCCGCGTAGCCGCCGTCCGCGAGAGCCTTCTTTATCATGCTGATGTAGTTGGTCGCCCTGCACGCGCCGCCGGTCTGCGTTATCAGCAGAGCGGTGCGGGAGAGGTCGTACTTGCCGCTCTCCAGCGCGTTCATCAGCTGCCCGACCGTCAGTATCGACGGGTAGCAGGCGTCGTTGTTCACATATTTCAGTCCGGTATCGACTATCTTCTTGGAATAGTCCTTGAGCACCACGAAGTCAAAGCCCGAATACCGGAACGCCGCCTCGACGATATCGAAGTGATACGGCGCCATCTGCGGAGCAAGGATAGTGTAGCGCTTCTTCATCTCCTTGGTGAAGACGGGCTGGCGCTTGTAGCCGGTGTACTTCTTGTCGGAGACATAGCCGCTGCGCTCGCGCTCCTCCATTACGGATATCAGCGAGCGGAGCCTTATGCGGGCTGCTCCGAGGTTGTTGACCTCGTCTATTTTCAGCAGCGTGTACATTCTTCCGCTGCCCTGCAATATTTCCTGCACCTCGTCGGTGGTGACCGCGTCGATGCCGCAGCCGAAGCTGTTGAGCTGCACGAGCTCAAGATCGGTGCGCGTCGATACGAACGCCGCAGCGTTATACAGCCTGTTATGATACATCCACTGGTCTACAACGCGTATAGGCCTCGGCAGGTCTCCGAGGTGCGCAACGCTGTCCTCGGTGAGCACCGCGTAGCCGTAACCGGTTATCATTTCCGGTATGCCGTGGTTTATCTCCGGGTCGACGTGGTAGGGTCTCCCCGCGAGGACTATGCCCTTCTTGCCCTCCTTTTTAAGAAGGTCAAGTATGCGCTCGCCCTCTCTGCGTACGTCGGACTTGTACTTCTCGTCCTCGGCATACGCCTTCGCGAGAGCCGTTCCCAGCTCCTCGCCCCCGAAGCCCAGCGGCGAGAACTCCTCGACTATGCGCCTTGTCATAGCCTTGCGGTCGTATATCGGCAAGAACGGGTTCATAAATCTCACGTCATGATCACGCAGTCTCGGCACCGAGTTCTTTATGACCTCGCTGTATGTAGCGACTACCGGGCAGTTGTAGTGGTTGTCGCCCTTGCCGCCGTTGTCCATTTCATAGGTCAGCGACGGATAGAAGATGAAGTCAGCGCCGTTTTTCAGCAGCCACTCGATATGGCCGTGCGCGAGCTTCGCGGGATAGCACACCGACTCGGAGGGCATGGTCTCGATGCCCATATCGTATATGTCGCGCGAGGATCTCGGCGACAGCAGCACGCTGTACCCGAGGGACGTCAGGAACGTGAACCAGAACGGGTAATTCTCGTACATACCGAGCACTCTCGGTATGCCGACGACTCCGTGCTTCGCCTCCTCCTTCGGAATGGGCTTATAGGCGTCGAACAGGCGTTTCAGCTTGAAATCGTACATATTCGGCAGCGTGGACTTGCCCGCGCCGGTGCCGGCTCCGCGCTCGCAGCGGTTGTTGGTGATGAAGCGCTTGCCGTCGGAGAACTTGCTTATCGTCAGCAGGCAGTTGTTCGAGCAGCGTCCGCAGCGCGCGGTGGACTTCTGTATCGTGAAGTTTTCGAGAGCGTCGGGCTTCGAGATAGTCGAGCCGGTGCCGTCGTCGCGCTGCATGGCGACGAGAGCGCTTCCGTAGGCTCCCATGAGCCCCGCCTTGTCGGGCCGCACGACCTCTCTGCCGCAGGTCAGCTCGAAGGCGCGCAGAACTGAGGCATTCATGAACGTGCCTCCCTGCACGATGATCTTCTCGCCCATAGCCTGCGGGTCGCGTATCTTTATGACCTTGAACAGCGCGTTCTTGACTACCGAGTAGCTGAGTCCGGCAGAGATATCCGCGACGGACGCGCCCTCCTTCTGCGCCTGCTTTACGCGGCTGTTCATGAATACGGTGCAGCGGGAGCCGAGGTCAACGGGATGCTCGGCTTCAAGGCCTATCGTGGCGAACTCGCGGCTGGTCATTCCGAGCGCGGCGGCAAAGTTCTCGATGAACGAGCCGCAGCCCGACGAGCACGCCTCGTTGAGCAGTATGCTCTCGATCTCGCCGTTCTTGACGCGCATACACTTCATATCCTGACCGCCGATATCGAGTATGAACTCAACGCCCGGCAGTATGCGCTCGGCCGCCTTGTAGTGCGCCATGGTCTCGATCTCGCCGTAGTCCGCTCCGAGAGCTGCCTTTATAAGGTGCTCGCCGTAGCCGGTGGCGGTGGCTTTCGCTATGTACGCGCCCTCCGGCAGCTTCGAGTATATGTCTTTGAGTATGCCGATGACCGATTTGAGCGGGTCACCGAGATTGTTATTATAAAAGGAGTAGAGTATCTCCGCCTTTTCGTTTATGAGGCAGGCCTTCGTGGTGGTGGAGCCCGCGTCTATGCCGAGGTAGCACTTTCCCTTGTGCTCCGAGAGCTCGGCGGTCGGTATGGTGCTTTTCGAGTGGCGCTCGAGGAACGCCTGCTTTTCCGCCTCGTCCTTGAAGAGCGGCGCAAGTCTCTCGACCTCATGCACCTGAACGCTTCCGAGGGCGGCTATACGGTCCTTCAGATCGGCAACGGAAACGGTGCCGCGGTTGTCGGCGAGCGCCGCGCCCGTAGCCACGAACAGGTTCGCGTCGGGCGGGAATATGACGTCCTCGGGAGCGAGATTCAGTGTCTCGATGAAGCGCTTTCTGAGCTCCGACAGATAGAACAGCGGCCCTCCGAGGAAGGCGACCTTGCCGCGTATCGGCTTGCCGCAGGCGAGACCGCTTATGGTCTGGTTCACCACCGACTGGTATATCGACGCGGCGACGTCGGATTTCCTGGCGCCGTCGTTGAGCAGCGGCTGGATATCGCTCTTCGCGAAAACGCCGCATCTCGACGCTATCGGGTATATGGTCTCGTAGTCCTTCGCCAGCTCGTTGAGCCCCGTGATATCGGTGTTCAGCAGAGCTGCCATCTGGTCGATGAACGCGCCGGTGCCGCCCGCGCAGGAGCCGTTCATGCGCTGCTCTATGCCGCCGCGCAGGTAGGTTATCTTCGCGTCCTCGCCTCCGAGCTCTATGGCAACATCAGTCTCGGGTATCAGCGCCTCTATCGCGACTGCGCCCGCCTCGACCTCCTGAATGAACGGTATGCCGAGCCACTTCGCGGCGTTTATGCCGCCCGAGCCCGTCACTGCCGCAGTTATCTCTGTGTCGGTCACCTTTTCGAGACCTCCGAGCAGCACCTCGGCAAGCGTTTTCTTTATATCCGAATAATGTCTCTGATAATTCTTGTAGACAAACTCGTTACTGTCGTCGATAACGGCTATCTTAACCGTTGTCGAGCCGACGTCCAGCCCTATGTGGAGCATTTTCTTATCACCCTTTTATTACTATACCTTATATATTGTTTCTGCGCGTCCTCACGGGACGCAGATATACAGTATTTATTATACTACAAACGAAAAAATTTTTCAATGCTTTTCCGATATTTTTTTATAGTATATAATGCCTTTATTTCCGCTTATGTTTATATTGCACAGGAAAACAATGAAAAAATATGCAACATTTGTACACATAGTACCTTGCAAAATAAGGTAGCTTGTGATATAATACAAACATACAAGATACCTTGCACGACAAAGTACCTTGCGAATGAAACAGAGAGGAGAAAAAATATGCAGTCACAGCTCAAACGAGGAACTCTCGAAATGTGCGTGCTGACGATATTGTGCCGCGGCGACCGGTACGGGTACGAGCTGGTAAATATAATATCCGACGCTATGCATATAACCGAGGGAACGATATATCCGCTGATGAAGCGGCTGAAAGACAGCGGCAGCATCGACTCCTACATAGTGGAGTCGCAGGAGGGCCCGCCGCGCAAATACTACCGCATAACGGACAGCGGCAGAGACATTCAGAGGGAGCAGGAGACCGAATGGCGCGGGTTCACCGCAGCGGTGAACCGCCTGCTCGACGGAGAGGAGAACGCACAATGACATACACAACAAAAACAGAGTTCCTGACAGGGCTCAGGGAAACACTCGAACGTAACAATGTGACCGATATGAGCGATATCCTTTCGGATTTCCGCCAGCACTTCGAGGACGGTGCAGCCGTCGGCGAGAGCGAAGAGGAAGTCTGCCGCAAGCTCGGCGACGTTGACGACATTGTTCAGCAGTACATAGCCGACAATCCCGGCGTGCAGTCCGCACCCGTACAGCAGACGGCAACATCGGGCGATATGCCCGAGGCGAGCGGCTTCGGAGCCGAGGGCGCGGGCGAACAGCCCTACAGCCAGCCGAGATACATTCCGCCGCAGCAGCAGACTCCGGGAGCGGACGCGGGAAAGATAGTCGGAGTCCTCTGCCTCGACTTGTTCGTTTATTCGTGGGCTCTGCCGACACTGTTCAGCCTGATAATCGCGCTGATGAGCATAACGCTCGCGTTCGGTATCGTCGGTCTCGTATGCTTCTTCGGAGGCATCGTGGCAATAGGCGCGGGCTTCGGCGGGCTGATAGTCACGGGCTTCGCGCCGCTGTCGGTAGCCTGCCTCGGCATAATGTTCATCGGCTTCACGGGGATGCTCACAGTCGCCTCGGTAGGCTCGGTAAAGGGCTTCATCAACCTGTGCATAGCGATAATCAACCAGCACGGAAGAGCCTTCGCCGGCAGAAACGTACTTGACAAGATAGGTCGGAAAGGAGCTTAACAATGAAACACGCAGGAAAATTACTTCTCATATTCGGTGCTGTGGCACTCGTCGGCGCGATACTGTTCGGTATAACCGTAGCGGCGTTCGGAGTGGCAGACGGCAATTACGACATAAGGATAGGCGACAACAATATATTGAATTTAGGAGGAATAAATATGGGCAGCGTTTTTTCGGGAGATATCGGCATACACTGGAATGACGGTATGACAAGGATCAGCGAGGATTTTGAAAAGAACAAGGAATACAAGAACAAAATGAACGCGTCGGATCTGACCGACATCAACATAAGTCTTGCAAGCTGCAAGGCCGGCATAGCCTGCGCGGTGATAGACGAGATATGGATAACCTACAAGACAGGCGATATGAAGGTAGACTTCACCGCCGAGCTTCGGGACGGCGTTCTGACGATCACGGAAAAGACCGGCTCATGGTTCAATTTCGGCAAATTCCAGAGCTCCGAGCTTACCCTCACACTTCCGGAAAAGATATATAATAACATAAAGTTCGAGCTCGCTTCGGGCAAAATATCTTCCGACATCCTCAAAGCTCAGAAAATGAAGGGCGAAGTCGCCAGCGGCACAATGGACCTCAACGCGTTTGCGGAAAATATGGAGTTTGAGGTCGCTTCCGGCAAGCTCATTCTCACGAACTGCGGCGGCAGCGACAGCAACGTCGATGAGCTTAAGATAAGCGCGGCCTCCGGCGGCGTAGAGCTCAACGGCTACAAGACCGATACTGTTGATATAGACCTCGCAAGCGGCTCCGTTACCGCAAAGGATATCTCCGGCAGCGTAAGCTGCGATCTCGCCTCCGGTCATGTTGACCTCGCCTTCTCGGAGTGGACCGGCGATCTCGACCTCCACCTCGCAAGCGGCAAGATCGATATCACCCTGCCCGCAGGCTCCGGCGCGAACGTAACCTTCAAGCGCGCTTCCGGCAGCATGAAGCTCGACCTCGACGGCCAGTCCGCTTCCATGAACGGCAATTCCAATATGACAGTCGGCGGCAGCAACGTCCATAACATCAACGCCGAAACCCTCAGCGGCAGCATCACCGTGCATAATTAAGTCGCTCCGCTCGAGTGGTCGCTCCGCTCGAGTGGTCGCTTACGCTCGAGTGGTCGCTTACGCTCGAGACTGGGGGAAAACTTTTTTGAAAAAAAGTTTTCCCCCAGACCCCCTTTCAAAAAACTTTCAACCGCTCCGCTATTAAACTCGAAAGAAATCTGCTCCTTTTGGAAGTCAAAAGGAGCAGATATTTTTATATTTTTGGTGCCTTTTACCCTCAAAAGGGGTACTACTTAACGAGTCTGCAAGGCGAAGCGATTTGTTTTAGGAGCCGGCCCTTTTTTAAAAGGGCTGGC
>CAMVBT010000150.1 GCA_947165805.1 uncultured Clostridia bacterium | reverse complement strand
ACTATGTTTCTCAGTGCCATTTTTTGTTTCCTTTCTTTATGTGAATGCAATTATAAACTTCATCAGTACGGCTTTTTTCCGTCGAGCCAGCCCTTTTCCTTCCAGTAATCGGAATCCGTCTTGTTCCAGCCGTTCTTCTGCGTCATTCCGAACAGACCGAATAAAAACCGTATTTTAAAGCCGGTCTTTTTAGCTTTCATACTTCCTGTGACTTTACGCGCGACAGTCTTTACCTGCTTTTTTATCTTGTCCTTATCCTTGTAATCTATGTAATTACCGCCCATTTTCATGGTCGTGACACCATAGCTGTGGACACCCGATATTCCCCAGTAATTCATATTGCTTTTCAGCAACTTCACAGTTGCTTTCACGCCCGAGCCTCCGGCGGAGGTTATTATAAGCCCCGTCTTGCCGAACATACTTTCTCTCGGACGGTGCACCAGCCACATATACGCAAGATGATCCAGCAGAGCCTTCATTCCGCCTGTGCATGAACCGACAAATACAGGCGTTGCGAGAATAATGAGATCCGCCTTTTCCATGCGCTCTATAATCGGCGCTATCTTATGATAATGCGGGCATTTATCCTCACCGTAAAGTATACAGTTCGCACAGCCGCAGCAGAATTCATCAAGATCCTTCGGAAGTACGATCTCGTCTGTCTCCGCGCCTTCCGCACGGAATTCGTCAAGAAACAGATCTGTTACCGCACGGGTATTTCCGTTGTGCGCGGTACCGATCACAGTCAATATCCTCATATTATCTCTCCATTGAAATCGGGATAGAAGCTGACTTTTTTGAATTCGGGCAGCTTGTATGCCGACATAATCACGAACCGCAGCATATCGCGGAACGGCTTTGTATTACGGCATTTTATGATTATTTTCGCGCGGTAGCTGCCGTTTATCCGGCTCCCCGCCGTCGGTCCGAGTATTATCAAAGGCATTTCCCGGCCATAGTTCTTTGCCTGACCGTCAAGTATTTCGCGGAATTTCCCTGCCGCGAGCTCAACGGCGCGTTCCTCGGGTGACGCGAACGCTATCATGCAGATATCGCAGTACGGCGGAAATATAAGCGCTTCCCGCACCTGTGACTCCTGAGCGTAGAAGCCCTTGTAATCCTGCTTCGCGGCAAGCTCCAGCACATAATGGTCTGGCGAGAAGGTCTGGAGATATGCCCTGCCCTTCTTTGAACCGCGCCCCGAACGTCCGACTACCTGCGTTATCAGCGAGAACGTCCTCTCAAATCCAAGATAATCGCCCGCGTAAAGTGACTTGTCGATCAGCAGCACCCCGACGAGCGTTACATTCTCAAAATTCAGCCCCTTTGCTATCATCTGCGTACCGACCATTATGTCATACTCATTTTTCGCAAATTCGGCAAAACGCCTTTCGTAGGAATACTTCGACATCGTGGTGTCCGCGTCCATGCGCAGGACACGGGCGGACGGAAACAGCTGCTTAATCTCGTCTTCGATGCGCTGTGTTCCGGTGCCGCTCGAATATATGAACTTGCTGCCGCACTTTTCGCACGCCTCGGGCATAGGCCTCCGGTAGCCGCAGTAGTGGCAGATCAGGCTGTTGTTAACTTTGTGATACGTCAGCGGTATGCCGCAGTTCGGACATTCCGCCACTGTTCCGCAGCTGACGCAGTTCACATAAGTGTGATAGCCGCGGCGGTTGAGCAGGAGCATCGACTGCTCGCCCCGGTCAAGATTGAGGGAGAGCTGCTCTATGAGCTCGCTGCTGAAATTAGAGCGGTTGCCTTTCTCCGCCTCAACTCTCATATCTATTATTTTAACGTCCGGAAGTACGGCGTCGCTGTACCGCTCATTCATCTCGAAAAGCGAATAGCGCCCGTTCAGGGCGTTGTAATAGCTGTCAAAGGACGGTGTCGCGGAAGCCAGCAGCAGCAGAGCGTTATGCTTAAAGCAGCGCTGCTTGGCTATATCGCGGGCGTGATAGCGCGGCGAGCTCTCGGATTTGTAGGTATGCTCGCCCTCTTCGTCAATAACTATTATGCCGATGTTTTCCAGCGGTGCGAACACGGCACTTCGGGTGCCTATCACGATACGCGCTTCTCCCGAGCGTATGCGCTTGTACTCGTCAGCGCGCATACCGAGAGACAAGCTGCTGTGGATTATGGCGACATTACCGCCGAACAGACCGCGGAACTTGTTCACGGTCTGGGGCGTCAGCGATATCTCCGGAATTAGGAGCAGCGCCGTTTTTCCGGTGTTCACGCATTGTTCTATAAGTTTTATGAAAACAGAGGTCTTTCCGCTGCCCGTGATGCCGTGCAGAAGCGCGCATTTCGGCTCGTCGGCATTCATCAGCTCCAGAAGTCCGTCATAGGTCTTCTGCTGGAGCGGCGAGAACTTTATATCCGACAGCTTCTCCGTCGCCTCGGCTCCGGCGCAGTCGCTGCGGTAGACCTCGGTATCGGATATCACAAGCGCTTCCTTTTCGGCAAGCTTCTTCACCACGGAATCTGTGACTCCGCAAAGATAACAAAGCTCCTTCAACGACGCGGCACCGACCTCGGCGAGCGTATCGAGAACAAGGCGCTGCTTCGGTGAGAGTTTCAGCCCCTCGGGAAGTTCCCCGACAGGAGTTACGGTCTTTTCCACCGCATCGCCCACTCTGCGCTTCACGCTTTCGTGAAGCATCAGTATGCCCTTTTCCGACAGGGACTTCTTCGCGGCAGCATTTTCCGGCAGCTTTAAAAGCTCCTCAGTCGCAGAGTCGCTCACGCACCCGGAAAAACTGTCCACAAGGCGCTTCTCGTCATCTGTCAGCTCACCGTCGGCTTCGGCAAGGCGAGCCCTGCTCAGATTAAGCGAATGTTTTTCGGCGATATAAACAGCAAGTCCCGGCGGAAGCATCGTCCTGACGGCGTCGTAGTATGTGCAGAACGTGCGCTCACGCATGAACTCCGCCAGAGCAAGCATTTCGCCGCTTATGACGATACCGTCGTCCGCGGCAGCAAAAATGCTCTTTATCTTTCCCGAAGGCTTTTCGTCCGATACGGAAAAGACCACTCCGACCCGGTGCTTGTCAGTCCTGCCGAATGGTACAATAACACGCATACCCGCGGTTATATGCAGACCGGCGGGTATTTCGTATGTAAAAAGCGAATCAAAGGCTATTGTCGTTTTTTCTACCGCTACAGCGGCATCCTGTGCGCTCATTCGGCAAGCAGTTCCCTGACAACGCCTTCCCGGTTGGCGCGGCGGCATTTCTCGGCGCGAACAACGGCGAGGAAGTCGTCGACCGCGTCCTCAAGAGCCGCGTTGGTTATGAGATAATCGTAATTCTCGGCAAATTTAAGCTCTTTTCTCGCGGTCTCAAGGCGCTGCTTTATCACATCGTCGGTCTCGGTGCCGCGCTTGTGCAGGCGTCTTTCGAGTTCCGTGAAGGACGGCGGCAGAATGAATATCATCGTGCAGCCCGGGAACATCTTCCTGACATTCGCGGCTCCCTCGATCTCTATTTTCAGCACCACGTCCTTGCCGGCCACGAGCATATCGGTAACAGCCTTTTTCGGAGTGCCGTAGTAATTGCCCACATACTCGGTGTATTCGAGCAGCTCGCCGGCTGCGATCATCTGTTCGAACTGCTCGCGTGTCTTGAACCAGTAGCTCACCCCGTCGGTCTCTCCCGGACGCATCGCGCGGGAAGTCGCGGATACAGAGTAGTACAGATTATCATTCGCTTTCAGAGCCTGTTCGAGTATCGTATCCTTGCCGCACCCCGCGGGAGCCGATACAACAATAAGAATCCCTTTTGACATTATATCCCCCATTGTCATTTATTCGTGTTTCTTGCAAATATGAACATTATTCTCCGATAGTCGACGGATCCTTCGCGGACATGACAACATGACCGCTGTCCATTACGATAACGGTCTTTGTCTTTTTTCCGCAGGTGGCGTCTATGGCCGTGAACTTGTCCTTGGCGGCGGAGACTATGCGCTTGGCGGGCGCGGAATCGGCGCCTATAACGGCAACTATCCTGTCGCTGTTTATCCTGTTCCCGTAGCCGACATCTATCAGCTTCATACTATCACCCGCTTATATAATATTATATCTTTTATTATAACATTTTCTGACGAAAAAATCAATACATATTTTTCAATTCTCTGGCAAGACGGCCGACCGGCAGCCCCATAACGTTGTAATAATCGCCTGTGATGCCGCTGACAAGCAGGGCTCCGATGCCCTGTATGCCGTAGGCTCCGGCTTTGTCAAAGGGCTCACCGGTAGCAGTGTAATCCTCAATTTCCTTGTCGGAAAGCTCAAAGAAACGCACCGCCGTATCCTCCGCGAAGCAGACTTTCCTATCTTTGGATATTATGCACACTCCGGTATATACATGATGTTCTTTGCCCGACAGCAGACGCAGCATACGCTTCGCGTCGGCAGCGTCCTTCGGCTTTCCGAGTATCTCCGTGCCTATGGCTACTACCGTGTCGGCGCCTATGACAGTATCGTCCGGGTACTGCGCCGCTATCTCCTCTGCCTTGTGACGCGCAAGCTCGCGCACATATTCATCGGGCGGCAGCGATCTGTCCGCGCGTTCCTCGCCCACCGCAGGCACTATCCTGAAATCCTCCGTTATAAACGACAGCAGCTCCTTACGGCGCGGCGACTTGCTTGCAAGTATAAGCATATCTGTTCCCTCCGATCATGATACACCAATTTTAGCATATTTTTGTCCGTATGTCAAATTACCCCTTGACGGGGCAGTCGAAATATGATAAAATATATTGGAATATTATCCGCGGGAGGTAACATGAAAAAGCTGATAGTGATAGAAGGACTCGACGGATGCGGGAAATCCACACAGCTCGAGATACTTAAGAACAGATATCGCACGCATTGCATAACTTTCCCGTACTATGAGACCGACAGCGGAAGAATGATAAGCGCCTACCTGCGCGTAGACTCCGCAAGCATTATGTACGCGGCAGACAGATACACAAGTTACCGCACTCACTGGAAGGCGCTCTATGAAAGCGGTATGCCCGTGATCTCGGCAAGATATGTGTCCTCGAATGCCATATACCAGATGACAAAGCTGGACAGGAACGAATGGGACGGCTATCTCGACTGGCTCTGCGATCTCGAATACGGAAAACTCGGTATGCCGCGTCCGGACCTCACGGTGTTCCTCGATATGCCGGAGGATATCTCACAGAAGCTGCTTCTGAAACGTTACGGCGGCGACGAGTCGAAAAAGGATATCCACGAGCGTGACACGGTATTCCAGCACAGATGCAGAGAGGCCGCAATGTACACGGCTGAAAGATTCGGCTGGAAGCGCGTGCTCTGCGGAGAAAACGGCGGGCCTTTTGAGCCGGAGACTATCAACTGCTCGATACGCACGCTAATTGATGAAGAACTGAATAAATGACCGAAAGGACTTGATATTATGGTACTTGTATTTCTGGCGAACGGATTTGAAGAAACAGAGGCTGTCGCTCCCATTGATATTCTCCGCAGGAACGGCAGAGATGTCGTAACCGTCGGCATCGGCGAGGAGATCATCACAAGCGCTCACGGTGTGACCGTAGTTCCCGATGTGACGGAAGTTGACCTCACCTTGAGCGACGAGATCGAGATGATCGTGCTGCCCGGCGGTATGCCCGGTACGCTCAACCTCGAAAAGTCCCGCACCGTGCAGGACGCCATAGACTACTGCGTCTCGAACGGGAAGTTCATCGGCGCTATCTGCGCTGCTCCGTCTATTCTCGGCAGAAAAGGCCTGCTGAAAGGCAGAAAAGCAACCTGCTTCCCCGGTTTTGAAGAGCTCCTCGAGGGTGCGGAATTCACGGGAGAGCCCGTTGAACGCGACAGCAATATCATAACCGCAAGAGGCGCGGGCGTTGCCCTCGAATTCGGGCTCAAGCTCGTTGAGGCGCTGTCCGGAAAGCCCGCCGCCGACAAGATAAAGGAAGCAATGCGCTGTGTCTGAGGACAAGAAGCTGCTGAGGCGCGAGCTTGTAGCGCTGCGCAGGGATATGTCAGAAAATGACAGGGAAAATCTTGACGAAAGAATATATAATAATCTCATGGCCCTTGACCGCGTGCGGGCTTGCGGGACTTTTCTCGTTTACGCATCGTCGCCCGATGAGGTCGATACAAGGCGTTTCATAGGCGCAGTCCTCGCGGCAGGTAAGACTGCCGCGGTGCCAAAGTGCATCGGGAAAGATATGGTATTCCTCACCGTTAACACGCTTGACGGACTTGTGAAAAGCAGGTTCGGAGTCGACGAGCCCGCGGACGGCACAGAGATCACGGAATTCAGGGACACCGTATGCGTGGTGCCGGGGCTGCGGTTTGACAGGAACGG
>CAMVBT010000149.1 GCA_947165805.1 uncultured Clostridia bacterium | reverse complement strand
GGGAACATTCGCAGATACGCCTTGCCGACCACCTTGCGCAGGTCTATGAAGCCGACCAGCCTGCTGCGGCTGTCGGTGGAGCCGTTCCTGTTATCGCCCATTACGAACAGTTCGCCCGCAGGTACGATGAAATCGCCGCCCTGCCCTTCGTCGGTATGGGTCTTCGCGGCTATCATGTGGCCGTCCTCATAAAGCTGTCCGTCCTTCTGCGTGAACTCGAGCGTCACGCCGTTGCGGGTGATAGTTCCTGCATGATAGTCAATGTGGATAGTGTCGCCCGGAAGTCCGATGACGCGCTTGACTATCGCCTTTCCGCAGCCGCCCTTGTCGTTCGGCAGCGTATCCGACCAGCAGACCACGATATCGTTATAAGCGGGGGTATACGCAAAGTTAGAGACCATAAGGAGCTGTTTGTCCTCAAGCGTCGGCAGCATCGAGGTGCCGTCAACGGTGCTCGTGCGGGTAATAAGAACAAAAACGGCTGTTACGATCAGCAGTCCGTAGAAGATGCTGTCAAACCAGTCGTATATCTCGGCGGCTATACCGTGGCGCTTGTACGCCGGTCTTTCCGCTGTCTGCTGTTCTTCGTTCTCCGCAGCGATAATGTTCTCTTCCATATACAATATACACCACTCGTCAAAAATCAATAAATACAGCGAATCAAGGCAATAACGGTCTCCCGTTATTACCTTTTCGTCTGTCAGTCCGGCAAAGGCTTATCAATACTTTGCCTTTACCTTTGCAGCCCTACCTACTCTGTCACGCAGATAGTAAAGCTTTGCTCTGCGAACAACACCTGTTCTTACGACCTCTACCTTGTCAACAGAGGGGCTGTGGATCGGGAATACTCTCTCGATGCCAACGCCGTGAGCTACTCTTCTTACGGTGAAAGTCTCGTTGATACCGCCGTGCTTCTTGGCGATAACTGTGCCTTCGAAGACCTGTATACGCGATTTGTCGCCTTCGGTGATACGAACGTGTACCTTAACGGTATCGCCTACATTGATCACCGGAGCTTCGGTCTTCATGCTGTCCTGAGCAATGATCTTCAGTGCATCCATTTCTTTTTCCTCCTGTTACGGCATTCTTGCGTTCCTGCTCATGAGCGGGGACCTCCGGGCTGCACATGATGCCCTCTGCGGCCTTTTGCCGCGCGTCCTCACCGCCGGACAGCCGCCTTGACTGTCCGAACGCAGCGGAATACCCGTTTAATGCGGGCGTTATACCCTTTTATATATGCCCTGACAGGCATACAGCGCGGGTTCGCCCCCTGCATTAACCCTCGCCGCACATAGCGGCGGTTACAAATGCCTTTATATTATAACACTTTCTTTTTCAAAATGCAAGAGTTTTTTGCAATTTTCACAAAATTTAATGGAAATTTTCTCCATTGCGGCATTTTATTGCCGTCCTTGTTATGCGAAGTGTATATATCTCGGTGCCGGTCTGCTTCTCGAACGCGTCGAACAGCAGCCCCGCGTTGATATTGAACTCCGTGCCCGACGGGAACGTGAACCGCAGATATCCGTCCGACTGTCCGAGAATGCTCAGGTGCTCTTTCAGGTCGAGCTCGGCTATGCCGCGTTTGGTCTTTTTCTCGGTCATGATGTGCTCCGAGGACAGGAACTCCGCGAATGCGGCGTTATCGCACTCGAAGCGCGCCTCATACTCGGACAGCGCTATCTCGGTGGGCTTCATCACAGGCTCCGCGGCGTCCGTCACCCTGATATCGCGCGGCAGAGCGTCATTGAAGCGCGATATCAGCTCTTCCCTGCATATTTCTTCGGTGAGCTTAAGGTCGAGGCTCTCACAGATACCCGCCGTTCCGAGCGCCAGCGGCAGCGCAAATGTGATATAGACGTGCGGGTTGAAGCCCTCTGTCTCCCACACCGGCAGCTTGCTGCGCTTTATCGAGCGCTGGAACAGTCTGTACAGGTCGAGGTGGGATATATATATCGCTCTGCCCGTTTTGCTGAAAAACACTCGTATATTCTTAGTCTCCATTGTCGTTTTTATCTTCCTTGTCAGTTTTTTTCGGCTCTCCGAACCGTCCCGCCAGCAACGAATACACCAATATGCCTATAAACGGGTCTGTAAGTCCTACAAGAGCCCACCAGCCGCCACCGGCGATAAGTATGCCGATCGCTATAAGCAGCCCCCCCAACGGAGGCGCCATTGATACGAATTTTCTTTTGGGGTTCAGCTTCGGTATGTTGTTGTACAGCAGACACCACCAATTCATGCCGTAAAAATACAGTCCCAAGCCAAATATCAACACATACCCGAATATTGTGTCAGCTTCATCGGAATTGAATATCCGGTCAAATAACTCACCCATTTTTGCCGCCTTTCAGCTGTAATCAAAGCACGGCCTTCCGACGCACTTATTCACTCCGCAGCCGGCACAGGCCTTGCGGCAGTTGGGGGTCGGACGTGCTTCGTGAGCCTGCATATTCTCGCGGATAAGGAACTCCTTGGTCAGCAGAACGTCCATGTGATCCCACGGCATTATCTCGTCGTAGCTGCGGGGACGGTTCACATAGAACGCGGGGTCTATGCCGCATTCCTTAAATGCTTCCATCCACTTGTCGTACTTGTAGTATTCCGTCCAGCCGTCGAGCTTGCAGCCCTTCTTCCATGCCGCGTATATGACCGCGGAGAGCCGCCTGTCTCCGCGTGCGAGAGCCGCTTCGAGATGCGTGACGTCGAAGTGCGAGCGGCTTACCGTGACGCGCTTCTTGTTGACGACCTCCATCAAGTGCTTCTGGCGCTCCCTTATCACGTCCTCGGTCGGCTGAGGCTCGAACTGGAACGGCGTGAAGGGCTTCGGTATGAAGGTGGAGAGCGACACGGATATCTTTATGCCGCCCTTGGGACGGTTTTCTATGGAATAGAACAGGTCTATTATCTTCTGGCAGAGGTCGGCTATGCCGTCTATGTCCTCCATGGTCTCGGTGGGCAAACCGAGCATGAAATAGAGCTTTACCGCGTTATATCCGCCCTCGAAGGCTATGCGGCAGCTGTTCATCACGTTCTCCTCGGTGATGTTCTTGTTTATCACATCTCGCAGACGCTGTGTGCCTGCCTCCGGCGCAAAGGTAAGACCGCTCTTGCGGACGCTCTTTATGCGGTCTACCAGCTCCTTGCTGAAACTGTCGATGCGCAGCGACGGCAGCGACAGATTGACGCGCGCCGCGTCCGAGTAATTCGCGAGAGTGCCGAGCATTCGCTCGATCTCGCTGTGGTCGCTCGTGCTCAGCGAAGTGAGCGATACTTCGTCATATCCGGTGCTCTCGCAGAGCGATATGGTCTCCTTTTCTATGGTCTCCACGGTCTTTTCACGGAACGGACGGTAAAGATACCCCGCCTGACAGAAGCGGCAGCCGCGTATGCAGCCGCGCAGGACTTCCACGACCGCGCGGTCGTGCACGATCTCGGAGAACGGAACAACGAATGTTTCGGGATAGAACACCCTGTCGAAGTCCTTTATTATGCGCTTCCTGACCTTGCAGGGAGCTCCCTCGGACGGGGTTATGCTCTTTATCGTGCAGTCGTCGTTATACTCTATCTCATAGAGCGACGGGACGTAAATGCCCTCTATCTTCGCGGCGCGGACAAGGAACTCATGCTTGTCCGTACCCTCGGCCTTGCACTGTTCGAGCAGGCGCATAAGCTCAAGGTTCACTTCCTCGCCCTCGCCGAGAATACACAGATCGACAAAATCCGCTATCGGCTCGGCGTTGCAGACGCAGGGGCCTCCGGCGCATACTATGGGCGTCAGATCCGGTCTGTCCTTCGCGTAAACAGGCAGTCCCGCAAGATCGAGCATGGCAAGGATATTGGAGAAAGACAGCTCATATTGCAGGGTGAAGCCTATGAAGTCCGCGTCCTTTATGGGCTGAAGGCTCTCGAGGCCGTAGAGCAGGATATCGTTCTTACGCATCTGCTCCTCCATATCGGGCAGGGGCATATAGACGCGTTCACACCAGTATCCGGGGACTTCGTTTATCAGTGAGTAGAGTATCTTCATGCCGAGGTGGGACATTCCGATATCGTAGGTGTCCGGGAAACAGAACGCGAAGCGCATTGTGACCTTCGCGGGGTCTTTCTCGACGGAGTTGAGCTCTCCTCCGATGTAGCGCGAGGGCTTCTGTACCTTTAACAGTATCCTGTCGAGCTTGTCCTTGTATGTCATATAACCTCCGGATTTATTTGATATTGAATACTATTCCGATATAGCGCGGAAAACCGCCTGTCATCATAATACACAGCACAAAAAGCAATATCCACAGCAGTATGACGAGCAGAAGGAACATGATGCCCCTTTGCTTCGTTTTCACGATGACGTATATCAGCGACGGCAGCGTAAGAGCGAGCCATAGCACCAGCTCGGCGCAGCCGAACATAACGGAGATGTCCGTTTCCGGCCCCAGATCGTAGCCGTAGCCCTTTGAATGTCCCGTGATATCGAGATATATCAGCCCGAACGCCGTCGGTAACAGGTACGCCGCCGCGCACGTCCAGAGCAGGTTCAGGGCATAGATGATCTTTTTCTTCAGGGCTTGTCCCTCCTTTTTTCCGTACTGCGGGAATATTACTATATATTATACTATATTTTTTCGAGAATTTCAACCACTAAAAGATAAAAGAAGAAAATAATCGCGGAAAAATTCAGCCTGCCCGAAAAAACAAGCAGCATCACCGCGGGAAGAATAAGTATCAGCATGACGCGCTCGCACAGGTCTGTAAGGCGGGCGGCCTTTTCCGGCGGAAATGCCCGTATCAGCGACAGCTCCAGCAGGCGGTGTCCGTCGAGCTCCCGGACAGGCAGGAGGTTGAACGCGGCTATGAGCAGGTTTATGACTCCGAACAGCCTGACCTGCTCATTCTCCCACGGTATCAGCCCGAACACAAGAAAAAGTGCGGTATTCACCGCACAGCCCGCTATTGCGGCGGGAAAGCCCGTGCTCCCGCCGCAGATATGTATGCCTCCGCCGTAAAACACCACCGAGGACGGAGGACGGCGCACCGCAAGCATTACCGCCAGATGTCCGCACTCATGGAGCAGACAGGCCAGCGCACACAGCAGCATCGTCCCGTCAGTGTCGGCGCAGACCATGAATCCGAGCACCGCGAAAAACGAGAACCGGAACTCAAAGCTCACCGGAAAAGCTCTGTCAGCCCGCCGCATATCTCTCTGATCCCCTCGCTGCCGTAGTTTATCCCCGCCCAGAGCGCCAGACCGAGCAGTGCCGATATGACGAGCTGCACGGCAAGCACACTGCCGAAGCCGTGTCTTTCCCTCGCCCTGTATGAGCGCTCCGGTATCTCATACAACGGCTCCGGAGGCGTGTACACATAGGGCTGCTTCTCCTCCGGCATTACCGCGGGCTCTGCGGGGGCTCCCGCCGCCTGACCGGACATTACCTGTACTGTCATTTTACCGCTCCTTTACATGATACCCGTAAAATAATGCAGCGCCGTGCCCGGCACGCCGAGTATCACCGACAATGCCGCGCTGTATGGCGTTATCCCCGCCGGGGTTCCCGCGAAATATATCTCCGAGGCGACAAGGCTCACTATGCCCGCCGCTATGTTGAAGAACGCGTACAGCTTCGGGTGAGATGTGCGCGCGTATATACCCGCCATTATCACCGCTGCCGCGCAGATACCCGCTATTTCAGACATTCCGTTCCCTCCCTTTTTATCCCGAGCTCCTTCGCCTTTGCCGTAAGCGCCGAATATCTTATGTGCAGCGCTTTCCGTTCATATATCAGCGACTCTATGTCCGCGTCCGTGACCGCAAGATCAAAAAGCTGTTCGTTCTTGTAAAGCATCGCCTTCACTCTCTCAAGCTCCGCAAGTATGAGCCTGCCCTCACTGTCCATTTCGTCACCCCGCTTGTTTTATCTGTTCAATGATATGCGGACAGACTTGCGGTTATGAATTATGTTTTTCTCTTGACTATTCTTTATAAAGATGATATAATATCTTTATATGAATTACCGAAAGGAATGGTGGCAGCACTATGGCAGTTTACCGTATTTATGTCGAAAAAAAGCCCCGCTACGCGGTAGAGGGCGATCAGCTCCTTTCCGACCTCAAGACCTCGCTTCGCATCGAGGGACTTGAAGGCGTGCGGATAATCAACCGCTACGACGCGGAGGATATCTCGGAGGAGGATTTCAAGCGCTCGATACCCGTCGTTTTCTCCGAGCCCCCCGTTGACGATATCCTTGATTCACTTCCCGTTCCCGCGGCGGACGAGAGAATGTTCGCGGTGGAGTTCCTGCCCGGACAGTTCGACCAGCGCGCGGACAGCGCCGCACAGTGCATACAGATGCTCTGCAAGGGCGACAGACCGCTCGTTAAGTACGCGAAGCTCTATCTGCTCAAGG
>CAMVBT010000148.1 GCA_947165805.1 uncultured Clostridia bacterium | reverse complement strand
CCTGTTTCGACGGAATGGGCAGGGTGCTTGTCACCACACGGGAAAACGAGGTCATTATCCCGTTCGGCAACGCGTCCGAGGAGGATATAAGCTTCTTTCACAGCGATCATATAACCATGGCGCTTGACGCGGCGCGGGCTGATATAGGCAGCTATGCGGCCTCCGCGAAGCATATCACCACGGAAGACGGCGGCTATTATGTCTTTGTCTCCGGCATACCGGATACCGATTTTTACCTGTCGGGATTTGTAAAGGGCGAGATCGCCGCAAAGGGAGCCTCCGATATCATCTCGCTTGTCACGAACGTGTTCTGGATAATTACGGTGCTGTTCATCATAGGGTCTGTGTATCTGATTATCACATCGGATAAGGTGCGCGAGAACGATGAGCTGTTTGAAGCAAAGCGCATAGCCGAGGAGGCTTCCCGCGCGAAGAGCGACTTCCTCGCCAATATGTCCCATGAGATAAGAACGCCCATAAACGCTATCCTCGGCATGGACGAGCTGATACTGCGCGAATATGACGATCAGACCCTGCGCAAGTACGCCATGAACATAAGGAACGCGGGAAACACTCTGATGACGATAATCAACGACATACTCGACTTCTCGAAGATAGAGTCGGGAAAAATGGAGCTTGTTCCGGTAGAGTATGACGTTTCGCTGATGATATACGACCTTGTGAGCATGGAAAGACCGCGCGCGGAGAAGAAGGGGCTTACGTTCCTTGTGAACGCCGACGAGAAGATACCGCGCACGCTGTACGGCGACAATATCAGGATAAAGCAGTGTATGATGAACATTGTCACAAATGCCGTGAAGTACACCGAGCACGGAAGCGTGATACTCACCGTAGGCTGCAGTCAGGTCGATGACAAGAACATAAAGCTGCGTGTCTCGGTAAAGGACACAGGCATAGGGATAAAGCCCGAGGATATGGAACGGCTGTTCTCGCCTTTCGAGCGTGTCGATCTTGAAAGGAACCGTTCGGTCGAAGGAACGGGCCTCGGCATGAGCATAGTAAAGCGCCTGCTCGATATGATGGGGAGCCGGCTCGAAGTCACCAGCGAATACGGAAAGGGCTCGGAGTTCTCGTTCGAGGTGCTGCAGGAGGTAAGGAGCTGGCGCGGCATGGGCGACTATGAAAAGAACTATATCCACGCCGTTGAGTCCGAGGAATTATATCACGAGCAGTTCGTGGCGCCGCTTGCCCGGATCCTTATCGTTGATGATATAGAGATGAACCTTACGGTAGCGGCGGGTCTGCTGAAAAAGACCGAGATAAGGACAGACACCGCGCTGGGCGCAAAGATCGCGCTTGAAATGACAAAGAACAACAGATACGATATGATCTTCATAGACGACAGAATGCCGGGAATGAGCGGCGTGGAGATGCTGCGGGAGCTTCGCATGAGAAAAGACGACCCGAACTGCGATACGCCCTGTATTGTGCTTACCGCGAACGCGATAGCCGGCGCGAAGGATCAGTATATCAAGGACGGTTTTGAGAACTATCTGTCAAAACCGATAGACGGAACGGAGCTCGAAAAGATGCTGCTCCGTTATCTGCCGAGGGAAAAGGTAGTGACCGCGAGAAGGAAGGATACCGCGGCAGCCGCCGGGGAACAGCGCCTGACCGACAGCGATATCGAAAAGCTGAAGGCCTACATAGGCGAGGACGACAAGCTCTATGACGCGGTGCATCTGCTCATGAACAGGACGCAGAAGAAAAAATGACCTGTAAGGTCGCAAAGGACGGTGAGGAATGATTGAACTATGACGTAATGTTTGAACTTGCGGCAATACCTTTTATCGCTATACTGTTCTTTTTCCTCATCGTAAGATACAAGAACCGCACAAAGCAGGACAAGCTGTTTCTCGGCATGGTATTTTTCTGTCTCATGACAGATATGCTTGATGTCGCTCTTGTATGGGTGACAAACAACAAGCTGGGTTCCGAGGGCTTCATAATCGTACTGAACACACTGGATCATCTGGCCAATCTGTTTTCCGCGTTCACACTTGTATATTATATCTACGCTTATGTCGATCCCTCAAAGCACAGCTCTGCCAGACATATACTGACGATAATAAATCAGGTGCTGCTCGCGTTGGGTCTGATACTGTTCCTGCAGAATTTCCTGAGCGGGAATGTCCTGTGGTACGACGACTACGGTGGTTATTACGAAGGTCCGCTGTTCGTGCCGCTGTCCTATTTACTGCCGGCTTACTATATCCTGTACGCGGCGGCGACGGTCATAGTCTATCATAAGGAATTCCGAAGGATACAGCTTGTGGCTCTGCTGAGCGCGATAGGACTGCTCATAGTATTCATTGTCCTTCAGATGACGCTGCTTCAGGGATATCTTATGGCTTATTTCGGAGTTACGATCTCCTGCTTTATCATCTTCCTGTCGCACGAAACGCCCGATTTCTACGAGCTCGAAAGAAAAAACGAGGAACTGCGGCGCTCGCGTGAGGAGGAGCAGCAGGCAAAGCTCAAGGCCATAGCCGCGGACGAAGCGAAAACGCAGTTTCTGGCGCAGATGTCCCATGAGATACGCACTCCGATAAACGCGATAATGGGCTATAACGATATCATCATGGAGGACACCGACGAGGCGTCCACAAGAGAGTATTCCCGTAAGGCGAAACTCGCGGCGAGAAGGCTGCTTGACTTTTTCGAGGGGATATTCAATTACATAGATGTGGAAGGCAGCGAGGAAAAGCTGCGCAGCATAGCCGAAGACAAGAGTGAAGTCATACCCGCCGAGGACGAATATACGAGCACGGGAAATACCCCGATGCTCGGAGCCGACCAGCTTCGCATACTGATAGTGGACGATACCGAGATGAACGTCGATCTGCTGATGCGTATGCTCAACGGAATGGGGTTCCAGACCGATACCGTATCCGACGGCGAAAAGGCCGTGGAGGCTGTGAGAAAAGGCACCTATGACCTGATATTCATGGATCACATGATGCCGGTAATGGACGGTGTGGAGGCGTTCATGATCATCAGGGAGGAACATCTCTGCGACGACACGCCCGTGATAATGCTGACCGCCAATACCGTGAGCGGCGAGCGTGAAAAGTACCTTGCGGCGGGTTTTGCCGAATATGTGTCCAAGCCGTTCACGATAAGCACGATAAAGGCTGTCGTAATGAAGTTCCTGCCCGTTGACGAGGAGCAGATAGACAGCAATTCGTGGAGCGACGAATGGAAGCAGCTGCATAAGGAGCTTCCGTTCCTGCGGCTCTCGCGGGCGAAGGAATACTTCCTTTCCGACGCGGATATGTATATCTCCACACTCCGCGATTACGCGATGACGGCGCTTGTGCAGAAAATGGACGGATACATCGACGCGGGGGATTACTATAATTATCGTGCCTGCCTGTCCACCGCGAAGGATTCCTCGACTCTGATAGGCGCCGACAGTATAGCCGATCAGGCGGGTGAGCTCGAGCAGCTCTACCGCAGGGGCAATATCGAGGAGATGAAGGTACGGCATATAGTTTTCGCCGAAAAGATAAAGAAGCTGCTGAAACAGCTCGCCGCGGCCCTGTATCTCACCGAGGACGAGTCCGGAGCTCTCACCGGCATCGGCGAGGCCGATTCGAGACCGCTGATACTTGTTATAGACGACGATCCCGTGCTTTGTTCCGGCATCGAGAGCATACTCGGCAGACTGTACCGTGTAGTCTCCGTGATGACGGGCGAGGAGGGCGTTATCCGTGCGCAGGAATATTCACCGGCGCTGATACTGCTCGATGTCAATATGCTCAGCATGAACGGCTTCGATGTGATACGCGCCCTGATGTCGATAGAGGAGACAGCCGAGATACCCGTGGTGTTCATGACCGCGGACGAGAGCGGCGAGGCGGAGGTAATGGGCTTCCGCAGCGGCGGCGCGGATTTTGTCAGAAAGCCTTTTATCCCCGAAGTGCTCATAAGCCGCGTAAAGCGCATCATAGAGCTGTCTTCGCTGCAAAAGCACCTGCGGCATGAGATAGCGAGACAGACGGAGAAGATAGGCCACCTGTCGCGTGAGGTGATGCTGGCTCTCTCAAAGGCCGTCGATGCGAAGGATAAATACACCAACGACCATTCGCAGCGCGTCGCGAAATACGCGAAATGGATAGGCAGGCAGCTCGGCAAGTCGAAGAAGGAGCAGAACGACCTGTACATGGAGGGCTTGCTGCACGATGTCGGCAAGATAGGTGTCCATGAGGAGATAATCAACAAGCCGGGAGCCCTTACCGACGAGGAATACGATGAGATAAAGACCCATACCATAGTCGGTTATGAGATACTCAAGGTCATCACCGAGATGCCCGATGCCTCGAAAACGGCGCGCTGGCACCATGAGCGGTACGACGGAAAGGGTTATCCGGACGGCATAGCGGGGCTTGACATACCGGAGAACGCGCGCATAATCTGCGTTGCGGACTCATACGACGCGATGACCTCACGCCGCGCGTATGCGAACTGGAAGAGAACAAGGGTACGCAGTTTGACCCGGATATAGCGGACGCTATGATCCGCATAATAGACGCGGACAAGAACTATGAGCTTCACGGATAGCGGGGAGGCGGGATATTGAGCGTTAAGATACTTATAGTTGACGACAGCCGGGTTGAGCGTAACTATCTCGCCGGTCTCGTCAAGAAACTCGGAGCCGAACCGTTCGTCGCCGAAAGCTGTGAGGACGGCGTATCGGCAGCCTGCCGGGAACGGTACGACCTGATGTTCATAGATTATTTCATGCCTGTCTCGGACGGAGTGCATACGCTTCGCGAGATACGGCAGAATACGGAGAGCCTGAACACGGAAGTCCCCGCGATAGCGCTCGGCACATCCGATTCCGATTCGGACAGCGAATTCTTTCTGGAGTGCGGATTTGTCAATTACATAGAAAAACCGGTCGATCACGAATTCCTGCACGCCGCTATGATACTGTATCTGCCAGAGGACAAGCGCGGCTGCATGGACACGCCGGTCATTCCGGAGCCGGTGAAGGCACCGGCGCTGCCCGGGTGGCTCACGGAGATACCGGAGCTGTCCACGGACGACGGTGTGAGCAACTGCGGCTCGGAGGAGGATTACCTCTGTGCGCTTGAGATATTCTATAACTCGATAGAGTCGATGTCCGGCGAGATACAGGGCTATTACGACACTGGAGACATAAAGAATTACACGATCAAGGTGCACGCGCTGAAAAGCTCGGCAAGGATAATAGGCCTCGCCGACCTGTCACAGCTCGCCAAGGAGCTCGAAGCCGCGGGAAACGCGAGCGATCTTGACTTCATAGGTCAGAACACGGACAGACTGCTTGAATGGTACAGGTCATACAAAGAGAAGCTGGCCCCTTTCGGCGGAGGGCCCCCGAACGGTGAGCAGCCGGAGAAGCCTCCCCCAGACCCCGCCTTTCTCGGGGACGCGCCCCCTTCTCTCGATGATTTTGCCGGACAGATGGATTATGATCTTGTGGAAATGGTGATAAACTCGGTCAAGGAATACAGCCTTGAACCGGACGTCCAAAAGATATTCGACGAAGCCGACGCAGCATTCCTGGATCTTGACTGGAACGGAATAAGAACTGCGGCGCAGAAATACTTCGCACAACAGGAAGAGTAAGAAAGGACAGACGAAAATGATTAAGAATGTAATGATCATAAGCACCTCCGAGAGCTTTGCGATAAAGTCCATGGAGCAGAAGCTGCTTGCCGTGGAGATAAGCGCCTATCAGGTGGTCGCGAGGATAGCGGATATCGGAAGCAATTTTGAGCGTGCGGGACTTGTCGTTCTGTACCTTGACGAGAGAATGGCCGCAATGACCGCTTCGCTGCAGAATATGCTGTCCTTCCTGAACGACAAGCTGTACGAATCCAACAAGATGCTGATAATCATATCGAAGCGCAAGGATTATGAGATAGCCATGCGCTACATATCCGAGGACTTCCTTTTACAGTTCTTTGAGCGCCCCATGAATCTTGACGCGTTTGTCAAGACGGTCTTTGAGTATATGAACGAGGGCGAAAAGAGGATCGAGGAAGTAAAGGAAGGCGGCAGGAAGGAAGGCGAGGAAGGAGCCGCACCACAGCCCCAGAAGCGCAAGTTCACGGACGATATGGTGGCGGTAAGGAAGAAGCGCATACTGCTCGTTGACGATGACGCGTCCTATCTCCGCATCATAAGGAACTGGCTGAAGGACGGCTATGAGGTAGGCGTCGCGAGCTCCGGGCTTCAGGCGATAATGTGGCTGGCGAAGAACGAGGTCGATCTGATACTGCTGGACTATAAGATGCCCGTGGCATCGGGAGCGCAGATATACGCCATGCTGAAAAACGATTCGCAGACGCAGAATATCCCGGTGTTCTTCCTCACCGGAAACAGTGAACGTGAGAGTGTAATGGAGATACT